>CAZVXU010000015.1:0-28598 GCA_964631585.1 uncultured Spirochaetaceae bacterium
AAGCGCCCGCGCCCGCGGTGATGCGAGCACGAATCCGTCGGCTGCCGTGCCGGCTCCGGCGGCCGGTTTCTTGGCGGCGGGCGTCTCGGTTGCTTCCTCCGTCCCCGCGGCGGGGGCCTCAGGGGTAGTTTCTGCTTCCTCCGTCCCCGCGGCGCCGCCGGTATCGGCGGGAACCTCCTCGCCCTCGGCTACGATCCACGCGATAGGCGCGCCGACCGGAACGGTCTCACCCTCTGCGACGAGGATCTTACCGAGTATGCCTTCGTACTGGGATTCTACGTCCACCGTCGATTTGTCGTTTTCCACGACGAGGAGAACCTCGCCCTTTTTGACGGGCTCGTTCTCCTTTTTGCTCCACTCGAACACCGTACCTTCGTCCATCGTGAGCCCGAGTTGAGGCATCGTTATTTGTTCTGCCATGGTGCCACTCCCTTGCTCATGCCATGTGGAGCGCGGCTTTTACTGCCTGCTTCACCTTGTCTGGATTCGGAGCGACGAACTGCTGCAGCACGGGGCTGAACGGGATGGGTACGTCGCGAGCGCCCACGCGCTCGATGGGGGCATCGAGGTAGTAGAACGCTTCCTTCTGTATGCGAGTCGCGATTTCGGCTCCCACACCGCCTGTAACCGGCGCCTCGTGGGCGATCACTGCGTGGTGGGTCTTTTTGATGGATGCCGTGACGGTTTCCATGTCGAGGGGCTTGAGCGTGAGAAGGTCGACGACCTCAACGGAGATTCCCTCCTCTTTCTCGAGCTGTTCAGCTGCCTGCAGAGATTTGCCGACCATCACCGAGTACGTGCAGATGGTGCAGTCGGTTCCCTCGCGCACCACGCGCGCCTTGCCGATCGGGGTGAAGTACTCTTCCTCCGGGACCTGGCCCTTCTCGCGGTAGAGCACCTTGTTCTCGAAGAAGATGACCGGATCATCGAGGCGGATGGCCGACTTGAGCAGGCCCTTCGCGGTCTCGGCATCCGAGGGGGTCACGACGATGAGCCCCGGAACGTTGTAGAACCACGCCTCCACCGATTGGCTGTGCTGAGCTGCGGCGGAATTGATGATGCCGTCCGGAGCTCGGACGACAAGGGGGATGTTCGCCTGGCCGCCGAACATGTAGCGGTTCTTTGCTATCTGGTTGACGAGCTCGTCTCCGGAGATGCCGATGAAATCGGCAAAATGCATATCGGCGACGGGTCGTGTTCCTGTCAATGCTGCGCCGAGGCCGGTGCCGACGATGGAAGTCTCGCTGATGGGCGTGTCCAGCACGCGCTCTGCTCCGAACTCCTCGGGAAGCCCGGCGAACTGGCCGAAAATGCCGCCCTGACGGGCAATGTCTTCGCCGTAGACGAACACGGTGTCGTCCCGGCGCATTTCCTCCTGCATGGCCTCGAGGGTGGCCTGCGAAAATGTAATCTCTCTCATTACTTCACCTCCGGGGGAAACTCATTGGGCGAGAACGTGAACAGATCTTCGAGGGCCTCTTCGGGCTCGGGCCATTCGCTCTTTTCCGCGAAGTCCACGGCGGCCTTCAACTCTTCCTCGGCTTCCTTCTCGATCTTCTCGATGTCCTTGTCCCACTTCTTTCCCTGCTCTTCGAGGTATTCGTGGAAGCGCTTGATCGGATCGTTCTCACTTTGCCATTTCTGCACCTCGTCCTTGGTGCGGTATTGCTCGGGATCACCGACGAAATGGCCCTTGATGCGGTAGGTCTTGCATTCCAGCAGGCCCGGGCCCTCGCCGTTGCGTGCGCGCTCGACCATGAACTTGGCTGCGTCGTAGACTTCGGCCACATCGTTGCCGTCAACGGCCATGCCGGGGATGCCGTATCCTTCGGCCCGGTCTGCGATTTCGTCGGTGGACACGCAGCCCTCCACGGGCGTGGTCGAGGCGTAGCAGTTGTTCTCGTTGACGAAGATCACCGGCAGTTGATACACGGCGGCCCAGTTCATCGCCTCGTGGAACGTGCCGCGGCTGCTTGCTCCGTCCCCGAAGAAGCAGACGGCGACCTGATCGGTGCCCTTTACGTTGATGGACATTCCGGCGCCGGCGGCGATGTTATACCCACCGCCCACTATTCCGTTGGCTCCGAGCATACCAACAGAGAAGTCGGCGATGTGCATCGACCCACCCTTGCCGCGGCAGTAGCCGGTCTTCTTTCCGAAGAGTTCCGCCATCATGCGGTTCATCTCTGCGCCCTTCGCGATTGCGTGACCATGACCACGGTGCGTGCTGGTGATGTAGTCGTCCTTGCGAAGGTTCGCCATCAAGCCGGTGGCGACGGCCTCTTCCCCGACGTACAGATGCACGAATCCGGGGATCTTCTTGTTCATAAACAGTTGCTCGACGTTCAGCTCGAACGTGCGAATGCGGAACATCGTGCGGTAGAGATCCAGCAGCTCGTCCTTGTTTAGTTTTGACGAGGCATTGGGAATCTTGTACCGTTCGGCAACCGTCGGAACGATCATTCTGTCTGTCATGCGGTACCTCCTTTCATAGGACATGCAAGAATCATGCCACAAGGTTGTAAAACTGAAAGGCGCAAGTACAGACATTTCCGTGGGTTAGCCGCCCGGTTATTGTGATTGTCTCACAACATTTCGTTGACTGTTCAGAATTCTAACGCTACAATGTGACAAATCAGAGCACTATGGACCACCTAATATGATTCAATGGACAAAGGCGTGGACCCGTGTCCGGACGAGCGGTCATGCAGCGGATGGATATGTGGAAGCGCTCCCGGATCTCGATACCGATTCGCTTCTCAGGACCTTCGTGGATTCGTTGCCAGAAGGCGTGTTGATTATCGATCGCGAAGGACGGGTGCTCTACATGAACGAGGCCGGGGCGAAGATGCTCGACCTTGACGCACCTTCCTGCATCGGCCAGAGCGTGGAGGACATCGTCGATTTCCGGCCCGTGGTTCTCCAGGCGCTCGAAACGGGCCGCGGCTATCTCGAGAAGGAGTTTCGCATCGAGAGTCCGACCCGTGGGCCGCTCCACTTCATCAAGTCCGCCATTCTCCTGCGGAACGACGAGGGGGAGGTCATTGGGGTCATCGACTGCTTTCGAAAGGCGCGCGTGGGTGCGCCCAAGGGCTGCCGTGATGCCGAGCCGAAGGCACAATACTGCTTCTCCGATATTATTGGAAATGATGCACAGTTTCTGAACGGTATTCGGCTTGCGCAGCTCGCATCGACCACCGACGCGACGGTACTCCTCGACGGCGAGAGCGGCACGGGCAAGGAGCTGTTCGCCCACGCGATTCATAACGAGGGCGAGCATCGCGACGGGCCTTTCGTCGTGGTCAACTGCGCCGGACTGCCTCAGTCTCTCATTGAGAGCGAGCTCTTCGGCCATGTTCCGGGCGCGTTCACCGGCGCAACCCGGGAAGGTTACGCCGGAAAGTTCGAGCAGGCTCACAACGGAACGATTTTTCTCGATGAAATATCGGAGCTTCCCATCGAAATGCAGGCGAAACTGTTGCGCGTGCTGCAGGATAAGACCTTCACGCGCCTCGGGGGATCACGGGCGGTGACCACGAATGCGCGCATCATCGCGGCGACGAACCGCGACCTCGGCGAGGAGGTGCGCAACCAGCGGTTCCGGGCCGACCTCTTCTACCGACTCAATGTGCTGCGCATTACGATCCCGCCGCTTCGCGCGCGGACCGGCGACATATTCTACCTCGCCGAGCACATCATCGAAAAACTCGCAGCGCGCCACGGTGTGCCGACGCCTCGCATCGACTGGCGGGTACATCAGGCGTTTGCCGCCTACGACTGGCCCGGCAATATTCGCGAGCTCGAGAATATGCTCGAGCGGGCAATCATCCTCGCCAACGGTGAGTCGGAGATCACGATGTCACACATTCCCGCCAACATGACCCCGACGCTCGATGCGCACGTGGGTCCTGGGGAGGCCGGGCGTCAGGGCGGAGATGAGAACCTGGACACCATCGAGCGCTCGGCGATCATGGCAGCGCTCCGTGCCAATCACGGTAATGTCAGCCGGACTGCGCACCGCCTCGGCGTGAGTAGAAACACTCTTTACCGGAAAATCGACAAATACAATCTGAGATGAGCCGACCGGCGGCAACGCGCCGGGAGTAGGTCGCCGCGCGTGCAAGAGTGCCCGGCGGCGCCGTGAAAGAATCATGATGGAGTGCGCCGTTTCGTGACAGTCTCCTGCCAACTTTTCGCACACTACGGCAGGATTCCGATTGTTCCTGAGGTGAGGCGGCAGGCGCCGCTTCCGTAAGTGACCATGCAGCGGGCGTTTATCGCGTACCTCGGAGAGGTGAATGTTGGCATGGGACTTGCTAAGTTACTTAAGACCCGTACCTCCTGCAGTCCGTTCGGCTGGAGGAGGATGATGGAGAATATACCTGCAAAGGGAGGTTCGTGAGTATGAAGAGATCAGCCGTTATGTTGATCGTCGCTGTGTTGGTGGTCGGCCTGTTCGCCGCGTGCGGTGGGGGCGGCGGAGAAGCCGAAGAGGGCGAGCAAGCCCAGATGGAGACCTATAGCTGGATCGTCCAGAGCTGCTTTCCCAATAACATGCCTCTGACCGAGCGCACCATCGCGCTCTGGGCCCAGAAGGTTCGCGACATGAGTGGTGGCCAGCTCGAGATCACCCTGCATGGTGCAGGCGAGATCGTCCCCGGTCCCGAGGTGTTCGACGCCGTTCGCGACGGCGCACTCGACGCGGGTATGAATACCCCGGCCTGGCAGAAGGGCGAGTTCCCGGCCGGCGACCTGTTCTACACCTTGCCCGGCGGTGTCACTGAGTTCCACGACCTCTTCGTCTGGGAATGGGGCTACGGCGGCAAGGAGCTCGAGCAGGAGATGTACGGTGATCAGATCGTGGTGTTTCCCCTCGGTCTCACTCCTCCGGAGGAGTTCTGGGCGAACCGGAACATCCAGACTATCGAGGATTTCAGCGGCCTGAAGGTTCGCTCCGCGGGTCTCAGCATGGACCTCTTCCAGGAGCTTGGCGGATCGCCGGTGCTTCTCTCCGGTGGTGAGGTTGTGCCTTCCCTCCAGCGTGGTGTTATCGATGCAGCGGAGTTTGCATTCCCCTCGATGGACGTGCCGCTGGGTCTGCCCGACGTCGCCGACTACGTGTATGGCCCGCCGATCCACATGGGCACCAACAAGTTCCAGCTCGTTATCAATCCCGAGAAATGGGCCGAGCTTCCCGATCACCTGAAAGCGATCGTTGAGAACGCCGCCACCTCCGCAACCTTCGAAGGGTACGCGCAGGAGTGGATTGCAACCTTCAAGTCCTTCCAGGAAATGCAGGAGATGGAAGACCTCACCATCCAGAAGCTGCCGGTGGAGGTTCAGCAACACGCCATCGACCTTGCGTTCCAGATCCTCGAACAGAAGTCCGGCGAGGATGAGTTCTTCGCAAAGGTATGGAACTCGCAGAAGAGCTTCCTGCAGGACTACCAGCCGTACTACCAGTTCTCGTCCTTTGACGTATTGCCCGGGGAACTGCAGTAGTAAGCGCGCACAGAAACCATGAAAGAAAAGGTACGGAGGCGTCACAGGGCGCCTCCGTACACTCTCCATTTCCGTTGACCAAGGGGCTTTGTGTCTATTATGGAAACCACAATTCGAGTCATAGACAGCGTCAACGATCGTCTTGGAAAGATGGCTGCGTGGATCGTTGTCCCGCTTACGGTTATCGTGTTGCTCGAGATAACCATGCGGTACTTTGCAAACCAGCCGACGATCTGGGTCTACGACGTGTCGTGGATGCTGTTTAGTGTATTTTTTCTGCTCGGGGGCGGATTCGCGATGGTGCACAAACGACATGTACGCATCGATCTGCTCTACAGCATGCTTCCAAGACGTGGACAGGCGATCTACGAGCTGTTTTTCTTTATCGTGATGTTCCTGCCGACCATGGGTATTCTGGGGCTGCGATCGGTCGAGTACGCCGGTAGGGCCTGGACATCAGGCCAGTCCCTATCCACAACCGTGTGGACATTCCCGGCTGCACCGATACGAACCGTCATAGTCCTTGCCTTCCTCCTGCTCTTCGTGCAGGGGATCGCCGAGGTACTACGAAATCTTCTGATTGTTATGCGCAAGGAGCAAAACGATGACTGAGGCCCTCGCAATCATCATGCTTGTGCTGCTCATCGTACTGGTTGTCGCCGGCATGCGACTCGGCTTTGTCATGATGTTCCTGGCCCTCGTGTTCGGCCTCATGTTTCGCGGGCCGAACATGCTATCGCTCTTCATGCAAAGCATGTTTGGCACGATGAGCAATGAGATACTCATTGCGGTTCCACTGTTCATCTTCATGGGAGCCATCCTCGAGCGAAGCGGCGCGACCGAGAAACTCTTCGAGACGATGTTCCAGCTCATGGGACCTGTCCGGGGCGGCCTGGCGATCGCGGCGATCATCATAAGCACCATCTTCGCGGCCTGTACCGGCGTTATCGCGGCATCAGTGACTGCAATGGCGCTCATTGCCATGCCGGCGATGCTCAAACGGAACTACGCGAATGACCTGGCTACCGGCGTCGTCTGCGCGGGCGGCTCTCTCGGCATTTTGATCCCGCCGAGCGTCATGCTCGTCATGCTCGGACCGATGACGCAACTGTCGGTAGCGCGGCTCTTCGCCGGTGCTCTCGTCCCGGGACTCTTGCTTGCAGCCGGCTATCTCCTATACGTCGTGCTGCGTGCGCTTCTCGATCCGAAATCGGCGCCTGCGATCGAGATCAAGGACAAGCTTCCCACCGGTCGACTGCTCATCGATATGGTGATTTACCTGATTCCCATCCTCGGTCTTCTGGTGGCCGTCATCGGCTCCATTCTCGGTGGCGTCGCCTCTCCGACAGAAGCATCGGCACTCGGTGTTCTCGGTGCGACGGTGATCGCGGTTGCCTACCGGAGTCTCAACCTCAAGAAGATTACCGAGGCAGTCCAGGAGTCGCTGAAGATTACAGCGATGGTGTTCTTCGTAATCCTCGGCGCCGGCATGTTTACGTCGGTCTTCCTCTACATGGGCGGTGGCCGTGTGATCGAGCAGGCAATTCTCTCGCTGCCCCTCGGAACCGGCGGGATCCTCGTACTGATGATGGCGACCGTGTTCATCCTCGGAATGCTTATCGACTGGATCGGCATCCTGTTCGTGGTTGTTCCGATCTTCATGCCGATTGTGCACACGCTCGGGCTCGATCCGCTGTGGTTTATCGTTCTCATTGCGGTCAACCTGCAAATGTCCTTCATCACGCCACCGTTCGCATACGCGATCTTCTTCGTGAAGGGCGTGTCGCCTCCGGGTGTGAAAACGACCGACATATACAAGGGTGTTGCGCCGTTCGTTGCGGTACAGATTCTCGTGCTGGCCCTGTGCATTATCTTCCCGCAGCTCATCCTGGCGCTGCCGAATGCCATTTAGGCGGGGACGGAGGAACACATGGCTGAGCGATTGAAAGACAAGGCTGCGATAGTGACGGGGGCCGGCTCGGTCGGCCCCGGGATGGGAAACGGTAAGGCATCGGCGGTCCTCTACGCACGGGAAGGGGCGCGGGTCGTTCTTGTCGACCTCAACCTCGACGCGGCCAAGGAGACCGAGAAGATAATTCGCGACGAGGGCGGCATCTGTATGGCGATCGCGGCCGACGTCACGAAGTCGGATGACTGCCGGCGCATTGTGGATACCTGCGTTTCCGAGTACGGCGGCGTCGATATTCTTCACAACAACGTCGGAGTTACGAAGGCCGGCGGGCCGGTGGAGCAGAGTGAGGAAGACTGGGACCGCATCATGGCGGTAAACGCGAAGAGCATGTTTCTGATGTGCAAGTTCGCCATTCCCGAGATGGAAAAGAGGGACGGAGGATCGATCGTCAACATCTCCTCGGTGAACTCCATCAAGAGCACTCCGGCGATCGCCGTGGCCTATGCATCATCCAAGGCGGCGGTGAACGCGCTCACGCGCGAGGTCGCGGTTCAGTACGCCGCGAAGAACATCCGCTGCAACGCGGTGTTGCCCGGCGTGATGAGAACGCCCATGGTGGAGGCCCAGCTGTCGAAATCCTACGGCGGCGATCCGGAGGAGATGAATCGGCGGCGCAGTGCCCTGTGCCCGATGAATAAGCAGGGGGAGGGATGGGACACCGCTTATGCGTCCCTCTATTTCGCCTCCGACGAGTCGAAGTATGTCACCGGAACGACCCTCGTGGTCGACGGCGGACTCACCGGCTGGATGCCACAGGTCGAGCCGCGCTAACGAAGGACGGAATCATGAGCAAACCACGTGTACAATCCGTGGCCATAGAAGGCGGTCGCGTCATAGCGGGGCGATTGCGTCCCGGTACGGATCTTCTGCCCGGCCTTCTCGAGGCATGCCGCGAGCACGGCTTGTCGTCGGGCACCTTCATGACGGTGATGGGCAGTCTCAAGCAGGCACGGTTCGTCTACGTCCTGCCGAAGGCGGAATCACCGATCGGAGTGGGCTACGGCGACCCGGTGCAGCTCGACCTCCCGGTTGAGGTGCTCACGGCCCAGGGCACCATCGGTGTCTGGGAAGACGGAACGCCCTCGATACACATGCATGCGCTTCTCATAGACACCACCGGCGCCTTACATGGCGGCCACATGCTGGACGAGGGTAATCCCACGCTTGCCACGATCGAGTTCTCGATCCGCGAGCTACCCGACACTGAGGTGGTGCGGCGCGTCGAAGAAGAGATCAAGCTGCCGGTTTTTTCGTTTACCGCAAAGTAAACGGCGGCGTGGAGGGTGGGGCAGGGCGACGGCGGCGGAGCGCAACGCCTCGAATCGCCGCCTCCGCCGTCCCCGCCTTTCCGTCTCCGGCTCTAACCCTACCGCCGGGCGTTCGTCGCGCCTTCCGCGACGGCTTTCTTCGCCTCTTCAGCGATGATTTCGAGGCCGCGGCGAACCTCTTCATCCGGCATCGCATAATTCAGCCGAATGCACTCATCCGAGTGTCTCCAGGCTTCCTTCATTCCGAAGAAAAAATAGGTTCCCGGGACCACGATAACATTCCGCTGTTTCAGGCGGCGGTAGAGTTCGTAGGTCGTTATGGGGAGATTCTTGAACCACATCCACAGGAAGAACGCTCCCTCGCTTTCATGAACGGAATACTCAACGTCGCCCGAAAAAAGTTCATCGATCCATTCCAGTGTGCGCCGAGATTTCTCGAGATAAAAGGGCTTTATGACGTCGTTGCTGAGACTCAGGAGCTCGCCGGACTTGATGAGCGGCTCTGCCATGAGTTGCCCGAAGGTACCGGTGGCCAATGACATGATGGCATTCGCCGAGCCGAGTGCTCCGATGATCTCCTCCGATGCCACGATAATCCCGGTGCGTGCAGAGGGGAGGCCGAGCTTCGACAGGCTCAGGCCGAGGACGATGTTCTCGTTCCAGGTTGGGACGGCATCGGTGAAGACGATGTTCGGAAACGGCAACCCGTATGCCCCATCAATGAGGAGTGGCACGTCGTGAGCCCGGGCGATCTCGTCGAGGCGCGCGATCTCGTCGTTGGTCAACACGTTTCCGGTCGGGTTTGTAGGGCGCGACACGCAGATTGCCGCGATGTCCTCGGTGACCTCGAGCGCGTCGAAGTCGATGCGATATTTGTGTCGGTGCGGAGCGGTCTGGTCTATGACGGGCTTCACGCCAACGAAGTCGTCGTGGGAAAGGGTCTGGTCCGCGTAGCCTACGTATTCGGGGATGATGGGGAAGAGGACGCGCCTGCGTCCTCCCCCTGTGCGCCGTCCGCCTGCACGTCCTCCGTCCCCGGTTTTCGGCGCGCCGCCGGCTTCGCCGGGCTCGCCGGCGAGGAGGTTGAAGAGCATGTAGAAGGCGGTCTGGCTACCGTTCGTCACGGCGATGTTCCGACCGGTGACCTGCCAGCCGAAGGTTTCTCTCAGCAGATCTGCGAGCGCGTCGACGAAGGCCGGCCGGCCAAGGTGAGAATGATAGCGGGCCAGCCCTGCCTCGAAATCGTCCATGTTCGCCGCAAGCTCGCTCATGCGGCGCTTCCAGACCTTGCTCATCTCGCGGAGTATGCCCGGATTACCACCGCCGAGCATATACTGCTCGCCGGTGTTCACCGCGGCCTTCCCAAGATCGTCTATGAGCTCGAGGATCCCGGTTTTCGCGGTGTACTTTTCTCCGAACTTCGAGAGTTTCATGTGTTATTAGCCTACCAGTCCGAGCCTGCCCAGTGCGCCGACGGCGCCGAACAATACGACGATCACTATGGAGACCCAATAGTATACGCGCGCGCGGCGCCCCGGCTGGAAGCGCTTCGGCAGATGCCTGCGCACGATGAAGTAATTTGCGAAGTAGAAGAAGATCTGAAGGATCGACATCAGTGCCGCCGAGAAAATGAGAAGCGTAACCGGCAGTTGGCCAATGATGAGGATAGGCAGAATGCTCGCCGCACCCATCACCAGCAGGAGAATGCGCCGCACGTTCTCGGTGTTCATCGGCCGCTCGAGTACCAGGGGAAGCAGATCGGCGTCTACGCGCGATGCTCCGTCGAGAACTGTGATGACTGTGGAGTACAGTGCTGCAAATGCCCCCACTGCAATGACGTAAAACGTCCATGCCCCCACCGACTCCTGGAGGATATTGCCGATCGCGATCGCGATGTTTGCGTCGGTTGGCGGCTCGGGATAGAGAACCGCCGTGGACAGGAGTACCATCGTGATGATCAGCACCAGGCTGAAAATGAAGCCGATGTTGTAATCCCGCCGTCCCGTCTTGATCCAGGCAGCGATGTAATCGCCGTAGCGCTCATCGTGCGGATCGAGATTCTGCTCCTTGAGCACTCGAGCGCCCTGTTTCTTGGCCATGCTCCAGCTTCCAATAACGGCCGTGGTGCTCAGACCGGTCGGCGCGTAGCCCGCGAGCGCAGCGAACATGCCGAGGAACGCGGCACTTGTAACGTCGGGAAACTGGAAGAGCGTGGCGCCGAGGGTCTCCGCATTTGGCGGAGTGAAGAACAGGCCCACAATGATTAGAAGTGCGAGCAGCAGCACGAAGATCCGCAGAAACCTTTCGAGCCAGTTATACCTGGCGAAGAACACCATAGCGAGCGCGATGATGATCAGTACGACGTATGCCTGGCTGAGCGTTACGCCGGGTACCAGGGCTGATGCAAAGGCGGCGGTGCTCGTTCCAACTGCCGCCACGATCACCGTCCAGCCGACGAGGTAGATAACCAGAGTCAGCCATTGCCCCCAATGCTTCGGGCCGGGCAGGTCACCATAGCCTTCAATGGGGTTTCGACCGACACCATAATTGTAGCGCACGCCGAGATCCCAGGCGCCGTACTTCACCGCGTAGATCAACAGAATCACCCATATGGAGAAACCACCGAAGAATGCGCCCATCGTCGGTGCCAGGATGATGTGACTGCCTCCGATGCCGAGCAGGGCCCAGAGCATCGATGGACCGAAGTGCTTCTTGAAGAACCCGCCCCAGTCCTCATTCGGGAACTCGAGTTGCAGGTCCGGCCGTTCAGAACTACCATCTGCCATTGCGTCCTCCTGAATTGCATTTGAAAAGTGGCCACAGGGTATCGGAGGCGACGTCAAAGATCAATGAATATTCTTACAGTTTCGACGTCCATGCAGCGTGGGTGGGGGCCAGTGTGGGTGGGGACGGAGGTGTCAGCCGCTGAGGCGCCAGCCGCTGCAGTTACTCGCGCAGCGGTTCGTCGTACTCCATCGGATAACCGGCAGCTTTCCAGTCGTCCTTTCCACCTTCATACTCGAACACGTTGGTGAACCCGAGCTTCTCGAGCTTCTCTGCCGCGCGGGTACTTGCTTTACAGTTCGGATTGTGGCAGTAGACCACGATCACGTCGTCTTTGGAGAATCGCTCTCTTGCTTCCCCCGTCATCTTGGTGAATGGAATGTTCATCGCGCCGGCGATGTGCTCCTTCGCGTATTCCTTGGGCTGGAGCGTCTCGACGAGCTGTATCGGTTCTCCGGCGTCGAGTCGCGCTTTGAGTGTTTCTCTATCGATTAATTCAGCCATAATTCAAGAATACAGCCGCCGGCCGCCCCTCGTCACGCCGTAGCGCCGAACCCGGCGCTTCATGCCTCGAAGCAGGGCCTATAACGCCATGCCCGCAAATAAAGAGGCAAGCGTCGTCACCGAAAACACGACGAAGGCGCGTGAAATGGTTTGCATGGAAACGCCCTTTGTTTCGTGCGAGTAGCCCCGGCGGTGCATACGTATGAACTCGAAGAGGCTGTAGCTGTAGGAGATGAGCGCGGCAACAGCCGTGGCCGCCGGGAATCCTCCGTCCCCGGTCGCCGACACGAAAAGGACCACGTGGGCGACCGTTGCGAGGACGTACACCAGCGTTTCCGAGGCACGGCGCCCGAAGACGACGGCAAATGTGTGCCGATTCGCTCCTCCGTCCCCATCCCGGTCGCAGGTATTGTTTACGGCGAGGATGGAACTGACGAACAGAAGCGAGGGAATGCCGGCGTGCAGCGTTTCCGCAGTGAGTGTCTCAGTCTGCACGTAGTACGAGAGGACGAACAACACACCGCCGAGAAACCCGCCGGCAAACAGCTCTCCCAGGGGGGTCGAGGAAATCGGCAGAGGGCCACCGTTGTAGAGAAAGCCGACGGCCATCGAGACAACGCCGACCAGTAAGACCTCCGTCCCCACAAGGATGACGATAACGAGCCCGAATGCCGCGGCTACGGCGAAGCAGGCCAGCGCGACCAACAACGCGAAGCCGGCGCTGAGCCCCGAGTGAACCAGCACTTTGTCGCGCTCACGGTTGAACCGCCGACTATCCACCCCGCGTTTGACGTCGAAGTAGCTGTTAAAGGCCGTGGTTCCCATGTCCACGCCGAGCACCGCGACCAGCATGAGAACGGCCATCAGGAGTGAGAACTCCTCCGCCTCGTACGCGGCAAATGCAGTGCCCAGCGCAAACGACGAAGCGCTGATTACTTTCGTCCGCAGCTCTACGACGTTCAGGATATCTGAAAAACGTGCGGAGACCAGCTCCATGCGCGTCTATGCCTTCAATGCGGGGCTGGTGCGCGGTGTCGGCGGGTTCCCGACGACCGCACCGCGGCTCGCCGAACCGACGAGACCGGCGTACTTTGCAAAGACGCCCCGGGGGTACTTCTGCTGCGGGGGCTCCCAGCCTACCGCTCGGCGTTCGAGCTCCTGGCGGTCGACCTGCAGATCGATCGTGCGTGCGTCGATATCGATGTTGATCGTATCACCGTCCTCGACAAATGCCAGCGGTCCACCATCAGCGGCCTCCGGCGTCGCATGGCCGATCATGAGCCCTCGGGTCGCGCCGCTGAACCGCCCGTCGGTGATGAGCGCAACGGAGCTTCCGAGCCCCTTCCCGACGATGGCCGCCGTCACGCCGAGCATTTCGCGCATGCCCGGCCCACCCCGAGGCCCCTCGTTTCGGATGACCACCACGTCGCCCGCTTTCACGCGATCGTTCATCACCGCATCCATCGCATCCTCTTCGTCGTCGAACACGCGCGCCGGGCCGGTGTGCTGCATGTACTCAGCGCCGGAAACTTTTACCACGGCGCCGTCCGGCGCGAGACTGCCGCGCAGGATGACGAGGCCCCCACGGGGCTTGAGCGGCTTATCCACGGCCATGACGACCTGCTGTCCCTCACGCTCTACCGCCTCAGCGGTTTCTTCTCCAATGGTCCGGCCCGTGACGGTTGCGCAGTCTGCGTTCAGCTTGCCTGCATCGAGCAGCCGTTTGGCCACAAGGCGCGTGCCACCGGCGTGAAAGAGCTCGAACGCCGAATACTTGCCGCTCGGCATCATGTCGGCGTAGAGAGGCGTCGCCCCGGAAACTCGGTCGAAGTCCTCGAGCTCGAGTTGTACTCCCGCCTCGTCGGCGAGGGCGAGGAGGTGAAGCACCGCGTTCGTCGACCCACCGGTGGCAGCCACGCTCGCGATGGCGTTTTCAAACGAGGTGCGGGTCAGCATGTCTTTCGGCCGTCGGCCCTCATGAAGGGCTTTCATGGCGATCTCACCGACGTGCCGTCCGACCTCACGTTTCGCCTCGTCCACTGCGGGGACGGAGGCGGTGCCCATGGCCGACAACCCGATGAACTCTAGAGCCGTCGCCATCGTATTGGCCGTGAACTGACCGCCGCAGGCCCCAGGGCCCGGGCAGGCGCAATCCTCGATTTCTTTGAGCTCCACGTCATCGATCTGCCCTGCGGAATGCCGACCGATTGCTTCGAATACCTGCTGTATCGTGATGTTCCGGCCCTTGTGCTTACCGGGCATGATGGTGCCCCCATAGAGCACGACGCCTGGAATGTTCAATCTCGTGAGCCCGATCGCGCCCCCGGGGATGGTCTTGTCGCATCCGACCAGCACGACCATGGCATCGAACTGATACCCGTGCCCCATGAGCTCGATGGAATCCGCGATCACTTCGCGACTGACCAGAGAGGCACGCATTGCGGGTGTGCCCATCGCCACGCCGTCGGATACCGATATCGTATTGAACTCCATGGGCGTTCCACCGGCGGCCCGTACGCCCTCTTTCACGTACTTGGCCAGGTCTCGCAGGCCGTAGTTGCACGGCATAGTTTCCGTCCATGTGTTCGCGATGCCGACGATGGGCTTTTTCAGGTCCTCATCTTTAAAGCCGATCGCCTTGAGCATGGCGCGGGCGGCCGCGCGGTTGGTTCCTTCGGTAATAAGGGCGCTGCGCCCCTTTGCGTCGTAGGTAGCCATATTATCTACTCCTTCCGTGCGTGCTTTTCGAGGTTTTCTACGATGTGGGTTCCGAAATCGGATGTGCTGATTGCCTCACCCTGGGCGGCAAGGTCCCGGGTGCGATAGCCGGCTGCGAGCGTGGCGTCCACCGCGGCTTCCACCGCCTGCGCCTCCGTCCCCAGTTCCAGCGACGTGCGGAGCAGCATGGCCGCACTCAGCACGGTCGCAACGGGATTCGCAAGCCCTTTCCCGGTTATGTCGGGCGCCGATCCATGCACGGGCTCGTAGAGCCCGAAGCGGCCCTCGGCCAGAGAAGCGCTCGGAAGCATGCCGAGAGAGCCGGCCAGAATGGAGGCCTCGTCGCTTAGGATGTCGCCGAACATATTTCCGGTGACGATGACATCGTAAGCTGTCGGAGAGCTCACGAGTCTCATCGCAACGGAGTCCACGAGGCCGTTATCGAACTCGGTGTCGGGATTCGCTTCGGCAACCTCGCCTGCGACTTCCCTCCAGAGGCGGGAGCTGTCGAGCACATTGGCCTTATCCACCGAGGTTACGTGCTTCCTCCGTCCCCGTGCAAGCTCGAACGCAAGACGCACGACACGCTCGATTTCAGGCGCCGTATACACGAGCGTGTCCGCCGCGCGTCGGTCGGCTCCCGCGCCTTCGCGGTACCGCGGCTCGCCGAAGTAGATACCGCCGGTGAGCTCGCGAACGACCAGCAGGTCGGCGCCCGTCACGACCGATTCCTTGAGCGGGGAGGCCGAGGCAAGGCTTGGCGTCATGCGCACGGGCCTGAGGTTGGCGAACAGACCGAGCTCCTTGCGAATACGCAGGAGGCCCTGTTCGGGCCGCACAGGACTCGAGGGGTCATCCCACTTGGGCCCGCCGACGGCGCCGAGAAGCACCGCGTCGGCAACCCGACAGTCGGCCAGGGCTTCTTCACCGAGTGGCTCTCCGGTAGCATCAATTGATGCGCCGCCGATAAGGTGCTCTTCGAACTCGAACTGATGACCGAATAGTTCGGCCACCATCTTCAGGACCTTCACTCCCTCGGCCACGACCTCGGGACCGATGCCGTCTCCGGGCAATAGTACGATACGTGCACTGCTCATGAGCACAGCCTACCGGACCGGACTGCCGTAGACAACGTGGTTATGCTCGAACACTTCGATCTTCTCGCGAAAGGAAAGGAGGTATCCGAGCTGGTCGACGCCCTGGAGAATACACTTGCGCGCGAAACTGTCGATGGGGAACTCCTCGGCCGTGCCGTCGGGCAGCCGGAGCTGATTCGACTCGAGGTCGATCGTGACCTCCGTCCCCGGATCGTCGTTTACCATCTCGAAGAGGCGGTGATGCGTCTGCGGCGGAACGATGATCGGCAGAAGGCCGTTCTTCAACGAATTGCTGCGAAAGATGTCGGCGAACGACGTCGAGATCACCGCGCGCACACCGGCGCCCATGAGAGCCCAGGGGGCGTGCTCGCGCGAGGAGCCGCATCCGAAGTTGTCTCCGGCCAGAATGATCGTCGCGCCCTGGTAGCGCTCGTCGTTCATCACGAAATCTTTGTTGATTGTCGCCGTATCGGCATCGTCGAGCTTCGCGACCGTGTCTTCGTACCGCCAGTCGCAGAATGCCACCTTGCCGAGCCCTTCCTTGTCGGTCACCTTGAGGAATCGAGCCGGGATGATCTGGTCGGTATCTATGTTCTCCGTCGGTATTGGTATGAGCCTGGATGTCAGTTGTGAAAAGCCTTGCATGTCATGTCTCCTGTGATTGTCGTCCTGCTGCATCCTAGACCGCTGCGAGCTCGCGCTCGAACAGTCGCCGGGGGTCGGTGACGCTGCCGGTGATGGCGCACGCCGCAGCGGTCAGGGGGGAGGCGAGAAAGGTTCGACCGCCCTTACCCTGCCGTCCCTCGAAATTGCGGTTGTTCGTGCTCACCGCGTACTGTCCCGGCTCCAGTTGATCACCGTTCATCGCGATACACATCGAGCACCCGGCCTCCCGCCATTCGGCGCCGGCTTCCTTGAAGATGCGGTCGATGCCCTCTTCCTCGGCCTGTCGCTTCACCGTTGCAGACCCCGGAACCACGAGCACCCGGACGCCCGGTGCGATTTTCTGACCTTCCATCATCTGGGCGGCGAGGCGAAGATCGGAGATTCGTGAGTTTGTGCACGAGCCAATGAACACGACGTCTATCTTCTTTCCGAGCAACGACTCCCCGGGCTTCAGATCCATGTAGGCGAGCGCCTTTTCGAGCGTTCCGCGCTGATCGGGGTTGGAGAGATCATCGGGGCGCGGGATCCTGGCGGTAATCGGCATACCCATGCCCGGGTTCGTTCCGTAGGTGATCATCGGCTCGAGCTCCGAGGCATCCATCACGAAGCTCGTGTCGAAGGTCGCTCCCTCATCGCTCGGCAGTGTTCGCCAGTAGGCTATTGCCTCGTCCCATTCCTTGCCCTGCGGCGCGTGCGGGCGTCCGGCGAGGTATTCGAAGGTGATCTCGTCCGGTGCGATCATTCCCGCTCGCGCGCCGGCCTCGATCGACATGTTGCAGATCGTCATGCGTTGCTCCATGCCGAGTGAGCGGATGGCCTCACCACGGTACTCGAACACGTGGCCCGTGCCGCCGCCGATTCCGATCTTGCTGATGAGGCCGAGGATGATATCCTTGGCGCTGACGCCCGGCTTGAGCTGTCCGTCCACCCGGACCTCGTAGGTTTTCGGCTTATCCTGCAGAAGCGTCTGCGTGGCAAGGACGTGCTCGATTTCGCTCGTGCCGATGCCGAAGGCCAGTGCACCGAAGGCGCCGTGGGTTGAGGTGTGACTGTCGCCACAGACGATTGTCTTACCCGGCTGTGTCAGTCCGAGCTGAGGTCCGATCACATGAACGATCCCCTGGTTCTCCGATCCGAGCCCGTAGAGGGTGATGCCGAACTGGCCCGTGTTCTGCTCGAGCGCTTTCAGCTGAGCTGCGGCTAAAGCGTCCTCCATCGGCATATGATGAGGAGTTGTCGGCGTGGAGTGGTCCATCGTCGCAAGCGTCCTGTCGGGACGGCGAACGGTGAGCCCCCGGTTCCGCAGGCCCGTGAAGGCCTGCGGAGAGGTGACCTCGTGGACCAGGTGGAGATCGATGTAGAGGACCGACGGCGCGTCGGGTTCGTCGACGACGACGTGTCGGTCCCAGACCTTGTCGAAGAGCGTGCGTGCCCCATGATCCATTGCTGGGCCTCCTATCTGGGTGTTTCCGCTGCCTCGGCGGCAAACTTGCCGGTGGCATTGAACATATTGTTGAGGGCGGCGAGATACGCCTTGACGCTTGCAACCACGATATCGGTATGGGCGCCGTGGCCGCCGAATGTACGACGCGTTTTCGTTTCGTACTGGGGATTCATGCCGTCGTCTTCCTCTCCCTCGTGCATGATTCGGACAGTGACCTCGCCCAGTGCGTCGATGCCCTCGGTCACCGCGTTGATGGTGAACTCGAGCAGCGTCACGTGATCACCAACGATCTGCTCCACGGCCGTAAACGCCGCATGGACGGGGCCGGTGCCGATGGTTGCAGCTGTGTGCGACGTGCCGTCCGGTCCCTTCAGTCTAACGGCCGCAGTCGGCATGCCTGCCGTGCCACATGTAATCTGCAGATCCTCGAGAGAGAATATCTCCCGCGGCTTGTAGACCTCGTCGGCCATGAGCGCTTCGAGATCGGCGTCGGTGATGTTCTTCTTTTTGTCGGCGAGCTGCTTGAACCTCGCCATTACCGCCTTCAGGTTTTCGTCGGACAGCTCATAGCCGAGCTCCTTGAGCCTGTCGCGCAACGCGTGGCGGCCGGAGTGCTTGCCGAGCACGAGCTTCGACTTTGACAGCCCCACCATGTCCGGGCGCATGATCTCGTAGGTCTCGTGATGCTTGAGCATGCCGTGCTGGTGGATTCCCGCCTCGTGCGCGAATGCATTCGCTCCCACGATAGCCTTGTTCGGCTGCACGTACATCCCCGTGTAGTTCGAAACCATGTGGCTGACGCGGGTTATCTGGGTCGTGTCGATGCCGGTCTCGAGGTTGTAGGAGCCTTTGCGTGTGCGCAGCGTCATCACCACTTCTTCGAGTGATGTGTTCCCGGCGCGCTCGCCGATGCCGTTCATCGTTACCTCTACCTGACGGGCGCCGTTCTGCAGGCCGGCGAGGGTATTGGCTGTTGCAAGCCCGAGGTCGTTGTGGCAGTGCACCGACACGACGACGTTCTCCGCGCCCTCGGTGTGTTTGATGATATCGTGGATGAGGTTGCCGAACTCGGACGGAGTAGTGTAACCGACGGTATCGGGGATGTTTACGGTTGTAGCCCCGGCCTCGATTGCAACTCTGAGGACGCGGTAGAGGAACTCCGGATCGCTGCGTCCGGCGTCCTCCGGGCTGAACTCGACGTCGTCGGTGAGAGACTTCGCGTAGCTCACCATGTCGCGGGTGCGCTCGATGACCTCTTCGGGCTCGAGCTGCAGCTTGTGTTTCATGTGGATCGGCGAAGTCGCGATGAAGGTATGGATGCGTGGTCGCGCCGCGTCCTTAATCGCTTCCCAGGCTTTGTCGATGTCCGAAGTGTTGGTACGCGCGAGCCCGCAGATCGCCGGCGGTGTCGGGAAGGTCGTGCGCGGCTCATTACCAACGGTCTTCGCGATTCGCCTCACCGCTTCGAGGTCATCCGGCGACGAAGCGGGAAAGCCGGCCTCGATTACATCAACCCCGAGGCGGGCAAGACCGCGGGCGACGTCAAGCTTCTCTGCAGAGGTCAGCGTGGCACCCGGCGACTGTTCGCCATCGCGCAGGGTCGTGTCGAACACGTATACATAGTCATTTCGCTCGCTCATGTTGCCCTCCTTCGGCAGCATCTGTTTACACACGCGCATGCCTCACCCTTCCTCGGGTTCTTATTGAGGCTCCGCTCAGCGCTGCGTCTGTTACCGGACGCGTGCCTAGCGGAGCAGAATAAGGAGGCTAAGGAGTAGAATGCTAATGTAAAGGGAAAACTGAAGAAGCAGTGAGAACGGGCGGGCAGGCAGACGAAACATGTTTCGCGTCGGCGATTGGGAAGAGGTAGCAAATATGTTCTGTGGCGCCGTCGCTGATACCATGTCTTCCACGTCCGTCTTTCGCGTGTGTTGTTGCGCAGACTACACAAACTTCACGGACTCGGTCAAGTAATCTCTGGTAATTATGCGCAAATTTCGCATGAAACACACGAAATTCCGGGCCACGCGCAGGGACGGAGGATTCTGCCGCGGGCCGGCCGGCACAGCCAGGCGGGGACGGAGGACGGGCAGGCGGGGACGGAGGACGAGCCGAACGCGGCGTGGGTTGCGTGGCCGAAAGCGAAAGATTGGGGCTGGATGTCAAAAACAAGCGAACGAAATTAAAGCAGTGGGTGCAAATTCGCAGTACCCAGGGGTGTGCGACAACCACGAAGAATTGTGCAAGGTGCTACCTACCACGTTATGGCTCGAGCGAACCGCCGGGAGTACATCCTCAGCTCGAATATCGTGAAAGCGATGTTTATCGGAATCCTTATTCGCGCCAGGTCAAAGTTTGATTTCACCGTCGTGAACATCTGTATTATGGAGAATCACTTTCACCTGATGATTCGCCCGGCGGACGGAGAGTCGCTTTCTCGCGTAATGCAGTGGATCCTGAGTTGTTTCGCTATGCGCTTCAATCGCCACTACGGGATCCACGGTCACGTATGGTACGATCGTTTCAAGAGCTTCGTTATAGGAAGTCTGCGCCAATTCCAACGTACTTTCGCCTACATTTCGGAGAATCCCGTGCGTGCGGGTCTTGCTGCGACTGCCGGAGAGTACAAATACAACGGGCTCGCGTTCATCCGTGACGGACCCTGGCAGATAGTCGACCCGCCGACGGAATTGGTTCGCTTACTTTTCCCCGACTTCACCTCCCCGCAGCTTCTCCGGCCGCCGTCCGGCGTGCATTAGCCGCCCGACACTCCGTGGTTCCATTGGAGCTCATTCGTCTTGTCTGCGTGGGGTGGGGCCTCGCACAGGGATACTCCTCGGCTTCCGGTGAACTTCGGGCGATTTATTCGCTTTTTGCGGCGCGCTCTTTGCTCTGAGCGTAGACCTCGATCCACTCGGCAAGTTTCCGGAGCTCGTCCGCAGATAGTTGGTCGAGCTTCTCCTTAACCAATGCCAGGATTTCGCTCACAGCCTCACATTTCATTTTTCGCTCCTATGCCGGCCGTTCCGGCTGCCGTAGTGGTCCGGTTGGCCGCCGCAGCGCGGCCGCTGCCGCGCCTCCGTCCCTGCAACCTACTCTCCCAGGCGCTCGTGGAGAACGTTAGCGGCCGTCTCGAGAATAACGGCCATCACGGTGAACTTCGTCTTTTCATCCTCTTCGAGAGTTCCAATAAATTCCCATAGTTTCTCAAGAGCCTCTCGTTGGGTATCCCGGTCTGATCTGAGGAACTGATCAGCAACCGCGCGAAGTTCATCAGCCCCGTGAATGTGCTCGAGGGCTTCTTTTATCCAATCCATAATCCTCCGTCCCCATCCGTCCCAGTCTGCCGTCTCTTTTATCACAGCCGAGAGACATCGCGCAAATGTCTCGATATCCTGAGTTTCGCCGGTGCGTGCTCCGTCCCCGTGCTCCGTGCTGGTCGGCGGATATGGGTTTACACTCTGTCAAAAAACGTCAAAATATGGTATGGTCCTGCTGACTTGAACAGGAACCTTCCGCCTTTTGGAGGGGCGTAATGAAGCTCTCTGGAAAACTAACCGCTATCGTGATGCTCATCGTGGTCGTATTTGTGGCGGTGGCAGTGCTCGTCGGGAACGCTTTTGTCACATCGCGAGGGCTGTACTCTTTGCAGAACGATGCGTTGCGCGCTGCGCGAGACGTATACCGTGTCACCGACCAGAACAAAACGATGATTCTTTCGCAGTACGACCTGGATCGCCTGTTGGCTCAGTGGGACGCGGCTGTCGAGTCTTTCGAACAGTCCCTCGACCGCCTGGCTGCGAATCGGTGGCTCGACCGGGTAGATCATGATCTAAAGGATCTTCTGGACCGCACGGTCGTTGTCTGGCAGAACTCCCGACGAGGTGTGGAGAACGCCCGGCAGACGCTGGGCGAGATTCTGGAGGATGACGACATCCCCGATTTCTTCAAGTTGGGAATTGATCCGATGCTGGAAAGCGACGCGCTGCAGCGGTATGCCGGCAATTCGACGATTATGTCTCTGATTGCCGCGCGGCAGGAACTGCAGAGTGTCGATGTAGTAACTCGCGAAACGCTCGTTACCGATCTCGAGTCCGTGAATCAGGCTGTGCAGGAGCGTGTGGTGACGCTCCAGTCGCGCGCACTGCGTGCGTCGGCAATCGCGGTGGTGGCGGGGCTGGTTCTGGTAGGCGTGGTCCTGGTCAGGTTTTCGAGAGGTTTGACGTCGCGTGTTCGGTCGCTGGAGAGCGCAATGGGGCGGATGGCGGAGCTGGACATGACCCCGGAACTTCACGATACGCGTCGGGACGAAATCGGCTCCCTTTGCAGGTATACGAACGCGGTGCTCGACAATATTCGGGAGTTCATGCGCACCGTCCGATCCGCATCCGGTCAGATGACGGAGCTCCAGGAGACGCTCACGCAGGGCTCTCAGCAGTCGGCGGGTGCCATCGACCAGATCGATAGAACCATCAAATCCATACAAAAGCAGTTTGCGAGTCTCGACGAAAGCATTGGGACGAGCGTCGGCGCAATTTCCGAGATAACGCAGCGAGTCGAAGGCCTAAACACTAGCATCGAAACTCAGTCGAGCGCAATCGAAGAGTCCTCAGCTTCAATTGAACAATTCGGGACGTCGATCGAGAACGTCGCGAAGCTCAGCGAGGACAGGCGCGCACGCGCGGAAGAACTCGCAAGCGTGACGGGGCAGGCCGGTGAACGTGTTGCATCCACCAATACCATCATCGGTGGTATCAGTGAGAAGATCGATGACATACTCGAGATCATACAGATCATCAATACCATCTCCGAACAGACTGATTTGCTCTCGATGAACGCGGCGATCGAGAGTGCACATGCAGGTGAAGCCGGCAAGGGCTTCGCTGTGGTCGCCGAAGAGATCCGAAAACTTGCCGAATCAACATCTGAGAATGCCGCCCAAATCGACGAAGCTCTGCGCTGGATCACTGGGCGAATTCGCGAGGCACTCGACGCGAGCGAGCAGAGTCAGCAGACCGTGGAGGAGATCAACACCGATATCCGCTCGTTCGCGAACGCAATGGCCGAGATCTCGCAGAGCATGGATGAACTGCGCCTCGGCAGTCGCGAGATTATGGAGGCTTCGAGTGAAATACGCACCGTCACCGGACAGGTCAAGGAAGGCTCCGAGAGCATAAGCGAGGAAAGCGAGAATATCCGCGGAGCTATGGACCAGGTGACCAGCGTCGCAAAGTCCGTCAGGTCGAGTCTCGATGAGATCGGCAACGGCAGCTCGTGGATCCTGCGATCAATGACGGAGATCAGCTCCGTCTCGGAACGGGCCCGCGAGCAAATGCGCGAGCTCGATACGCTCGTCGACTCGTTCAAAACCGAGGCGGGGGAGCTTTCCGAGGGGCAGTCCACCGGGATGGCCACGGGGACGGAGGAAGCGGAAGACGACACCGAGGAACCGGAAGAGCTCCAGTCCCCCGAGAGCTCCGAGGTAGGCGTCACCAAGGCAAGTCCTCAGGATGTCGCCGACGCACGGGAGTCGAATTAGACTGCGGCCAGTGATGAAACGAGTGAGACCCGCCCGCTATGCGACATCGACTTCGGCTTGTCGGTGAAGCGACGTGGCGATGTGCTCAAGAAGTGAAAGATCCCGCCTGGCATGCTCGAGTGAGTAGGGGGGCGCGGCCCCCGAGGCCGCAGAATCTGCCAGCGTACGCCACATCTGTTCATGGGCGGATGCAGGATCTGCCGGTATGGTCTCCCCGGTGCCGCGCTTCGACTCCAGAAACGCACCTGCCTCGTCGATATGAATCAGGCCCTCGGTTCCTCGGATGGTGAAATAATTCCTCCGTCCCCCGAGAAACGCGGAATGGCTGAAAAAGCCGGTCAGTCCGTTCTCGTACCGAAACACCGTCGACACGTGGTCAAACTCCCCGAACGCAGGACGGAAGCTGTTGCCCCAGGCCCTGAGGTGAGCAGGAGAACCGAATAGCTTGGCATGTACCGCCAGATCGTGTACTCCGCCGTCGAAGAGGTTTCCAATGGGAAACGTCGTGTCGATACGCCAGCCGGTTGTACCGTAGCCGCCACTCTGATCTTCATCGGTGTCGAGAAAGACATGTCGCACTTTTTCGTACGTCGCAGGCGTACCGATGCGGCCGGCGCGGATGATCTCGCCGACTCGATCCCATAGCTGCGCGTACGGCGCCTGTTCGAGCACGTAGACTGGTGTGCCTGCGCGCGCAGAGGTATCGAGTACCTTATTTCCCTCCGCCACACTCACCGCAAACGGCTTCTCCACGAAGACGGCCTTACCCGCCTCGAGGGCTCGGATTGTCATTGCAGCATTTTGCGGGATGGGTGTGAGCAGAACCACAGCATCTATTTCGGGTGCTGCGAGAAAGGCGTCGTAGTCGTGATACAACGATGCTGAAGGTACCTGCCCGTGCGCTTTCGAAAGCGTGCTGTCGCTTCGGGCGAGAAAGGCCGTTACTTCGAACGAAGAAGAAAGAGACAAGAGCACATCACGGTGCGCATTGTCCCAGATAAGGCCTGGGCCGACAATTCCGAGTCTTATCGGAGTTCCGCGTTTAGTCTCGGGCATATCACCTTCCTTTTGTTGTGCTGATCCTCGCAGACCACCGGCGGCGGGCTACGGGCCGCTTTGCCCCATGAAGGGCGTGTCCTCGCTCGCGTTCACTCTGCAAGATGGGCCGATTTGTGTCTACGCCTCTGGCGCAGTGAGCAAGACGCGGCGACGAGAGGGGGACGGAGGACGCGCCGGCGGAGGACGCGCCGGCGCGGAACCGAAAAAAGGCGACCGAACGTTCAACGTCCGGTCGCCGGATATGGTGAAATCGATGCGGATTAGCGCGAGAGAATACTCTTGGCCTCGCGGATCATCTGGTGCGAGTAGCCCCACTCGTTGTCGTACCAGGCGGTAACCTTCAGGAGGTCGCCGTCCACGACCATGGTGCCGTTGAGGTCGACAATGGACGCGTGCGGGTCAGCCACGATGTCGCCGGAGACGATCTCGTCTTCCATCGCATCCATGATGCCCTTGTACTTGCCGGCAGCCTCTTCGCGAAAGATGTTGTTGACCTCGTCCACGGATGTCGCTCGCTCGGTGACGAAGGTGATGTCCGAGATGGAGCCCACGGGTACAGGCACGCGCAGGGCCATGCCGTCGAACTTGCCCTGCAGTTCGGGAAGAACCTTGGCTGTTGCCACTGCGGCGCCGGTCGTTGAGGGGACGATGTTGGCGGCGGCTGCACGGCCGCGGCGGACCTTCTTCTGCGGCGAGTCGACGATCGACTGGGTCGAGGTGTAGGCGTGTACCGTGGTGAGCATCGCCTTCTTGATACCGATACGGCGGCCGACAATTTCCACCGGCGGAGTGATGCTGTTGGTGGTGCAGCTCGCACAGGAGATAATCACATGCTCGTCTTCAGGTGCGCCGTTGACGCTGTGCACGACCGTGCGAACCGTCTTGCTCTTGGTCGGAGCCGAGATAATCACGTGCTTCGCACCGGCCTCGATGTGTTTCTTTGCGTCCTCTTCCTCGGTGAACAAACCGGTACTCTCGATGACGAGGTCCACGTTCATGTCCTTCCAGGGAAGCTGAGCGGGATCTTTCTCTTTGAGAACCTTGACCTTACGCCCGTCTACAACGAGTGAGTCGCCGTCGACCTTCACATCCTTCTGATAGCGACCGTAGACGGTGTCATACTTGAGAAGATAGGCAAGCGTGTCGGGAGGAACAAGGTCGTTTACTGCTACAAGTTCCAGCTCAGGTGTCTCTTCGATGATTTTGAATGTAGCTCTACCAATTCTGCCGAGTCCATTGATGGCAATACGGGCCATATGGGAGCCTCCTTTCCGATTTGGATCTGATTTTAATCAGCTTTCTTCCCGCAAGCATACAGGTAAATACCGCTGCGGTTCAAGCTCGTCGCGCTACTAACGCCCTCCTTGCCGCCCCGGGAACCCTTGCCGCCGTCCTCAGCCGTTCTTCCGGGCGAACTCCCTCATGAACTCGGCGAGGGCCTGCGCGCCTTCGAGGGGCATGGCGTTGTAAAGTGATGCGCGGACACCGCCGACGCTGCGATGTCCCTTGAGCCCGAGCATGTCTGCTTGTTCGGCCTCCTGTACGAAGAGGGTTTCGAGCTCTTCGCTCGGAAGCCTGAAGACCACGTTCATGGTCGAGCGGTAGGCACGATCAACTGGCGAAACATAGAAGCCGCCGCTCGATTCAATCGCCTGGTAGATCAGTCCGGCCTTCTCCTCGTTTCTTTTTTCGGCCCCCTCGATGCCGCCGTTTGTCTTCAGCCACCGGAGTACCTTGTTCATCGCGTATATCGAGAAGACCGGCGGCGTGTTGTACAGTGAGTTCTTCTCGACATGGGTGGCGTAGCTCAGATAGGCCGGCAGGCTGTTGCGCGCGTTCTCGAGCATCTTCTCGCTGATTATAACCACCGTGACACCGGCCGGTCCGAGGTTTTTCTGTGCTCCGGCGTAAATCACGTCAAAATGGTCAGTTGGAACCCTTCGCCCGGCGATGTCGCTCGACATGTCGCAGACGATGGGGACGGAGCCGGTGTCGGGGAACTGTTTCCATTGAAGGCCGCCGATGGTTTCATTGCTGGTCAGGTGCAGATAGGCCGCATCGGGATTTACGGAAACGGAATCGGGAGCAGGAAGGCTCGTGTAGTTCTGCTCTGCGCCGTCGAAGATGATGTTCACCGTGCCGAGCTTCTGTGCGTCGGACAGCGCCTTTTTCGCCCAGGCCCCGCTTACTACCATGTCGCAACTGCGGTGATCGCCGAGAAAGTTCATGGGCACCATGGCAAATTGCATGGTTGCGCCGCCTGCGAGAAGCAGGACATGGCGGTCTTCGGGCACATCGAGGAGCTCGCGAATAAGCTCGACGGTCTCGCTGTGGATGGCATCGTACATCTTGCTGCGATGACTGGCCTCGATCATGGATAGGCCATGCCCCTGATAATCGACCATTTCCTCCTGAAGCTCGTTCAGGACGCCGACGGGAAGCGTCGACGGGCCGGCATAAAAGTTGTATTTCCGTGCCATTTCGTCTCTCCTCGGTTTCGATGGGTGGCAGGACATGCTACTTCACTCGAGGCAGTGTGGTCAAACGGCCGGCCTGCGGATAGACTGCGTCGCATGACGCGGACCGACGACAAGTTCGAGACCCGAGACGGCGTACACCTGGTGCGGACCACATGGGACCCGGCCGCCGGGGACGGAGGACCACGTGGCGGAGTACTCCTGGTTCACGGGATGGCCGAGCATCGCACGCGCTACGTGACCCTCGCCGAAGCTCTTGCCGGGCGCGGTTTTCTGGTGTGGGCGTATGACCATCGTGGCCATGGTGACACGGCGGAAGACCCCGAATCGAGACGCCACATTGCACCCGGCGACGACTGGACGGCCCTCGTCGAAGATGCGAGGGAGTTGCTCTCGGCTCTCGCGCGCGCACTTGTCGACACGGGCGCCGGGGGCCCCGGAAGGGCCGGCGCCGAGACCGGCGGAGCGGGTGGAGCCGAGCCCGAGACCGTGGCCCGAACCGTAGCCGAACCCCGAACCGGCGGACCGCTCTTCGTGCTCGGGCACAGCATGGGCTCGCTCGTGCTCCGTGACGCGCTCCGCAATCCTCCGTCCCCGCTCTGCGGCGCGATTTTGATGGGAACGGCCGGTTCCGGAGGACTCAAAGCGGTGGCGGGCAGGGCGTTTGCGGCCGTCGTCGCGGCGTTCACGGCGCCGCAGGCGCCGTCCCGGATCCTCAACGACCTCACTTTCGGCCCGTACAATGCCACCATTACCGATCCGCAGACGGAGTTCGACTGGCTTTCCCACGACCCCGACGAGGTGCGTCGATACATCGAGGATCCCTGCTGCGGCGAGGTGATGTCCGCCCACTTCTACCGCGAGCTCGCGCGCGGAATCATGCGGGTGAGCTCGCGTGCGGCAATCGAGGCGATCCCCCACGAGATCTCGCTGTTGCTGATGTCGGGGACGGAGGATCCGGTCGGAGGAT
This sequence comes from uncultured Spirochaetaceae bacterium, assembly GCA_964631585.1. Lineage (GTDB taxonomy): Bacteria > Spirochaetota > Spirochaetia > DSM-27196 > PWMO01 > JAAAOH01. The sequence continues at coordinate 28,001 of CAZVXU010000015.1, forward strand.
CCTCCGGTCGCGGTGTCCGCGAGGTTGCCGAGCGCCTCGAGCGCGCCGGGCATCCCCGCGTTGAGCTGCGCCTCAGAGCCGGTGCGCGCCACGAGTTGCTCCACGAGGTCGACCGCCACGAAGTCGTTGGCGAAATCGCCGACTGGATCGACCAACAGGCGACGACTTGCCAAAACCCGCCTCATCAACAAGAATGAACCCACGCTGGAGGGAGGTCACACATGCGCAACCCGGTGGGAGCAGCACTCATATTCGGTGTGCTTGGTTTGATTGTGGGGTATCTGATATTCGGCCGCGTCGGTGGTGACTTTGTAGCCGTAACGGACCTGGTCAGATTGCCCGATAACATCTTTCAGGAGTTCGGTCAGGCATTCCGCGGTATCCGCGAGATCCGCAGGAACATCCTCATCTCCGGTGGAGTGGGCCTCGGCGTCGGCGTGCTCTACAGCGCGCTGCGGCGGCGGTAGTTGCGGTGGCCCGGCGCTCAGGGGCCCCGAGGGCCCGGTCACGCGCCACCCCGCCAGCCACGCGCCGGCGCGCGGCCCCGCCCCAGATCGGAAGAGCGTCGTGTAGGGAAAGAGTGTAGATCTCGGTGGTC
>CAZVXU010000016.1:0-27820 GCA_964631585.1 uncultured Spirochaetaceae bacterium
AAGCTCTCTGCGTACTGCACGTTCACCAGCCGCTGATCGGACTGCACGTTCACGCTGTTCGCCAGCCTGACGTCGCTCTCGCTGAAGCTACCCGACGAGCCCGCGATTTCGCGATAACGCTCGTTGATGCGGTTATCCACCGAGACGCGCGCTTCGAATATCTGCGACAGCGAGCCGAGGGCGTCCTGCTCGGCGGAGCGCCGCGTGTCACCGGAACCGATGGCCGACAGATACTGATTGTCCGGATAGACGCTTTTGGGGTTCTCGTACCACTCGGGGATCGGTTCCCCGCCGGCGGTCGTCTGCACACCGCCGGTGCCGGAGTTGCCGGCGCTCGCACCGCCGCGCCCCGGGGCGGGCCCGCTTGCACAACCGGCGAGAAAAACCACCAGGGTAGCCAGCGCGAGCATCGTCCTTGTCAGGGCAAGCCTTTTCATGCGTGTGTCCTCCACCGCTCCACTCTATTGCTCCATCCTATCTCGGCACGTACGAAGTCACCAGATCCACTCCGGAACCGTCTATGATCCGCGGCCCGAAGGACTCCTGGCCGAGCAGATTGCCGATCCCGTCGAAGTACCGAACCGAGACGGTATGCTCACCCTGCGGTACTTCGAACTCCCCGACATAGGCGAAGGCCGGAAAGTACCGGGAGATCCGCAGATCGGCCCGCTCGCTCGCGTCCACCGCCACATCGGTGGCGATCCCCGCCGCAATGCTCCCGAGCAAGCCCAGGGTACCGGCGTCCGCCGCGGCGTTCTGCAGCTGCTGCTTTCCGCGCTCGGCGAGAATACCCTTGATGACCGTCCGGGTAATTGTCTTCAGATAGATGATGGGCTTTCGCACCTCGAAGGTCTCGCGGGCGACTCGCTGAATGCTCTCGATGCGCTCGAGCGTTCCGACCGATCGGCCGTCGACGAGCACCTCGATGCGCGCGACGTCAGTGCCGCGAAGCACCATCCGGGGAAGCTGAAACTTGAAGCGGAATCCCCCCTCGACGCCCGGAAAGGGAAACACATCGAGACGAGTCGTCTCGAGAACTCCCTCGTCGTTTTCGCGCTCGCCCTGAATGATGACGAGGTTGGCCTCTGTAATGACGCGAAGAGTGTCTGCCTGCTTGGTCGGCGACTCACCCGTAAAGGCCACCACCACCAGACGCGGTCCGACAGAGGGATCGAGCGCATCGGAGAGATCTGGCTGTTCGAAACTGTAGACGCCGGGCTGATCCCTGAAAGCGGCCTCTATGCTTCGATAGTCGATCCGGGCACTGTCGTAATCACCCTCGGCGCGATACATGATCATGCTGAGGTAGCGTGCGAGCGCCGAGTTGTGGAAGTTCGTATCACCGGGCTCGAACTGCATCTGAGCTTCGTCGGCGGAGTTGTAGCCCGCCGCCATACTGCGGTACTTGTCCTCGAGGAGGTTGAGCTTGTTGTTGATGCGACGCACCTCCACGAAGGCGCCGTCGAAATCATCGTCTTTGAGGAAGTTCAGCGCCTTGAAGACGTTGAGGTAGATATCCTCGTAATCCTCGCCGGCGTAATCCTGGGTGGTGTCGTTAATCAGAAGGGAGGCCGCCGCCTGACTGATACTCTTGGAGAAGTACTCCTCGATGAGGTACTCCGCCTCGGTCAGATGCCGGGTGCTTTCGTCATAGCGATCGGCGTAGTGATAGAGCATCCCCACATCGAGGTGATAGAGGACCTTGTCCCGCTCATTGTAGAAGATATCCCGGTCCTCGCCGGAGAGCAACTGGGCCGCCTGCTCGTACTGCCCGCTCCGCGCGAGCTCGTCGACCTGTACGAAGGGCTCGTTGCGCGTGGTCATGCAACCCGTGAGAACAAGTAAAACGGCCATCCCGACGAGCGGGAGGAACCTTCGCGTCATGCCGTTCATACCCCGGTCACCGCCGGCTGCGGCCTACCGTCGAGTCCGACTCTGTTCGATGACCTTCTTGATCTTCTTGGTGTTGATCCAGGCCTTCACATTGGACTCGATATTGATGAGCTCGAGGTCCACCTGATAGAGGACGGCCCGCTTCCCCTCGACCGCATCGGTCTGGGAGGTTATCGACCCGCGCAGCATGAAATCCGCGCCGGTTTCCTCACCGAGGCGTTTGATGGTCTCGGTACTGGCCTCCGTCTGCTGGTCGAGTCGCTCATCGCGTACCGCCGCCCGCTCCTCGGCGCTGGCTACGAAGGTCACCCTGCCACTGTTGATGAGTTCCCGCTCCATGTCCTTGATGAATGGTGTCGTGTCGATGTGCTCCGAGCTGAGATTACGCACCCTCCCCACGATGACAACCGGCTTGCGCCCCTCCTGCTGGGAGAAGTTCGAGAGCCAGGCGCTGTTGAGGAGGTCGCCGATCATCTCTTCGGCGACGAGACGGCTGTCGGTGTCGTTCCACCGACCGCTGAGGTCCGTCGTGGTATCGGCGGACGTTCGCTGAACAGTTCGCGAGGATGTTGCGCAGGCCCCGAGAGCCAGGACCACCACCATAGCCAAAAACACCGGGCGTTTTGCCCGTACGATTATGCTTATCATAGCGAGGTGAAGTATAGACCCGCCCGTATGGCGGGTCAAGCAACGCTTCCGATGATGAGGGCGTAAGAACTCCGTGTTGTTTTTTGCTCGGGGGTGGAGTATATGTTTGAACAGACGCGGCGCTCGTGCCGCGTGAGGAGGGTGATGATGAAACGGGTCGCAATGATTGCAATGGTCCTCGTGACTATCCTGCTTCTCGCCTCGTGTGCCGGCGGAGCGGAAGAAGAGCGTGATGACAGCCCGGCGGCGCAGGCCGGCGCGCCGAACTGGTATCTCAACCCGCCGGTTGCCGATGACGCTATTTACGGCGTCGGATCGGCGAAGATGTCGACCCTCGATACGTCGAGGCGGATGGCTGTCTCTCGCGCCCGAGAGGACATCGCCTTTCAGATGAATGCATCCATCGAAGCCGCCATCGTGGACTACGCTCAGGAGGCTGGTGTCGATGGGAACAATCAGGTAATCAGCTTCGTGGAGAACATCTCACGCCAGGTCACCGAGACAACGCTGCAGGGCAGCCAGACGGAACAGGTTACGCAGGCGCCCGACGGAACAATTTACGCGCTCGTCTCATATCCAAAGGGCGGATTCATGAACGCTGCAAATGAGGCCTTTCAGCGGAACGAAGATGCCGCCTTTGCCGAGTTCAAGGCCGAGCAGGCACTCGACTACCTGGACAGGCAGGTCGAGGACAACCCGACGCGCGCCGGCTCGAATCGGTAGCGCGGCGCCCTCTGGCCGTGCCGCCCCGGTTTGCGGCACAATGGGCGCCATGAAATCAGCTCCGATAGCTGCGCTCGCAGTATCGGCGGTGGTCATGGTCGCCTCATGGCTACTTGTCTCCTGTGCCTCGGACCCATCGGCAACCGGTGATTCGGTTTCCGAGGCGCGGCCGGCGCCCTCGGGTATCGCACCGGCGATGGCCCTGCTCTACGACACCGCCCCGCGGGACGACGCACCCCTGTTCGTCGGATTCTCCTCCAGGCTGCGCGACCGGGATGAGGAGGAAGGGGTGGCGATCCTCGACGCTGCCGCGGAGGCGGTCCGCTATCTCGAGGTGGGGGTCTCGGTCGTCTTCATCTCCCGGCAGTCCGGCCGGAGCGTGGGGTATGCGGAGGCCGTTCAGACCCGCATCGACGAGGACCGCGTCAAACAGGTCCGTGAAGGCCTTGAGGTGGTAGAGTCTCAGCGGGACGGCCGCGGTACCGTCGTGGTAGTCGCGGCACCGGAGCTCGAGGGCATCAACCTGCCACGGGCTGCGCAGCCCGCAGGGAGCTCGCCGCCGGCGTGGATCGACGCGCGCCCCCGGTTACCGGGATACGACGTGGGGGTGGGTGTGGCCGGACGGCGAAGAAACCGCTCCAACAGCGTTACCGCCGCCGACGAGGAAGCCCTCGCTGAAATCGTCCTCCAGCGGGCGGCCCGGCTCCGCGCGGTCGGCGACAGCAGGAATATCGACGGTGTCGGCACCGCGGAGCAGACCACACGGGCGCAGGAGGCGGCGGACATAGTGCGCGGGTTCTATGTGTTGTCGAGATGGCGGAGCCCCGACGAGCGGTACTACTACTCACTGGCCGTCGCCAGGAGGGAGACCGAGGCCACCGGCGAGAAGCCGGACCGGGAGGTATCATGCGGGCAGGAATCATGAGAAGACGGGTGACGGCGATCGCGCTCATTCTGATCACACTCGGCGCCGGGGCTGCACTCGCGCAGGAGTTCGGCCGCATCGTGTACATCGAGGGCACGGTCGACCTCTTCCAGCAGGGCGATGAGGCATACGCGGATATCGGAACCAGCATCTACGCCGGCGACCTCATCCGCACGGGCCTCAACGGCTACGTCGAACTGGAGATCAACACCGGCCCAACGACCGTCGTCGTCAGCGAGGACACCGCGCTCTACGTGAAGCCTCAGACCGGCCGCGGCCGAACCCAGACGAGCTTCCAGCTCCTGCGGGGCGATCTCGATTTCGTCGTCAACAGGCTCGTTGGAGATGAGTCCGTATCCGTGGACACCGGCACCGTTGTCCTAGGAGTGCGTGGTACGGAGTTCCAGGTCCGCACCAGCCCCGATGACTCGGTGGCGGTCGGCGTGACGGAGGGACGGGTGGCTGTTGAGCGTGAGCAGGAACAGGTCATCGCCGACGCCGGCGTAGCGGTGGAGAGCGTGAACCGCGGCCGACTCAACTCCCGGCAGGTGGACCCTGACGATATGCCGGGGTTTCTCGCGGGCTGGCAGGAAGCTCGCATGGAGGCGTTTCGCGCCGGTGCCGACACCTTCATCACCGCCTACGGTCGCCGGTATCTCGACCAGTACCCACGCTTCATGGACGCCTACCGCGCGCTGGCTCCCTACGGGGAGGAGATGCGTGAGGCCGCCGGCGACACCGGCATGCGCGGCCGCGGCGACCGCTTCCGGCTGCGAGCGGAAGTGAGCGGCCCGGCGGTACAGGTGCGCAGTATCCTGCCGCTGTTCGAGAACACCTTCTATCGCCTCGAGGAGCTCACCCGCTATCATGCGGAGGGTCTCGGCCGTACCGGGATCAACACTAGACTCTCGAGCGCGGAGTTCTTTCGCACCTTCAACTCGCGAAAGGCGACCACCGAGCGCCAACTCGCCGAGGCGCGCTATCTGCTCGAGCTCTACCGGGAGCTGGAACAGGGCACCATGGGCGGGTTGCCGTCGGGCGAGTCACCGTTCGGATCCGGAGGGATCAGGCCGGACTTCTGAAGCGTAGACAACTGAAGCGCAACCTGCCGGCCGCGGCGGGTCGACGGCAAACCACGGATGAGCATCATCGAAGCCCTGCAGGCTCGAAATCCCGGCCATGATATCGACGTGGAGGAGGATTTCGATCCCTACAAGCAACACTACCGCTACTTTCTGCGTGTCGACGACCGCCGTACGTCAATCCTCTACAGCAGGGCAGAGCTGGTCCACCACACGGTGAACCAGCACTCCGGCAGGCTGATCTATACGGCTCTCGTAACGCATGTAGAGCGGACACTCGGGGTGCAGCTGCAGTAGGCAGGCGGCCGCACGGCGTCAATGCACGCAGCGCCGGTAGACGCGAGGCTGGTGCACGCGGCGTCGGCCCGTCACCGTCTACTCGTCGTCACCGCCGCTGTCTTCTGCTGCGCCGCCACCGTCACCGCTCAAGAGCCGGCCGTAGTGCTCCTGCCGCCCGAGGGCGAGCATGAGGACAATGTCCAGGTGCCCGTTGCGGCTTGCAACGGTCATGGCGTCTTCACCCTCGTTTGTAAGCGCGTAGGGATCGGCGCCGGACTCGGCGAGGAGCTCGAGGATGCGCTTGTTTCCGACACGGGTGGCCGTCATGAAGGGTGTCCATCCGAACTGGTTCGCCTGATTGACGTCCGCGCCGTGATCAATGAAGTACTCAACCATCCGATAATCGTTGTTGCCGATAGCAAAGCGTAGAGGCGTCTCACCGCCACCGGGCTTGGCGGCATTCACATCGGCACCATGTTCGACAAGATATGTCACCGTTTCGAGGTTTCCCTCTTGGGCCGCTACCATAAGCGGGGTCTCGCCGAGATGGTTGCGCTGGTCGATCGGCTGCCCCTCTTCCACGAGCCGCTGCACGCGATCGACGCTGTTCTGCTCTGCGGCACTGTGAAGCTGGGTCGCGCAGGAGCCGAGGAACAGGATTGCCAGAGCGGTAACCAGAATGAGTCCGAGTGTACGTCGCATGGACCACATCATAGAGGCTAATCCGCAATCGATACAAGCCACGCATGTGTTTGACAGGAACCACTACCGGCCTTCATGGTAGAATATGAAAAGGAAACAGAGATGAGCACAACAATTGAGCTACGCACGAAGTCACAGAAGCAGTTCCTGAATATCACACGGGAGGTCCAGTCGGCAGTCGCCGAATCGGGTGTCGAGAACGGCATCTGCGTTGTCTACGTACCGCGGAGCCGCACCGCCAGGGTGCAGTGCGTGCCGGGCTGACGAAGGTGACCTCTCCGCGCCGGACTCTGGCGGCCGCAGTCTTTGCAGTACTTGCCACGGCGGCTGCAGCACAGCAACCCGCAGAAGACGGCGCGCGTTCTCGATCACCGCAGGGACCGCTGCCGGCCCACAACCTTCATCCGCTCTACACACCGTTCATCCAGCTCCAACCACATCGCGCCGAGACGGCGGGTGTCAATGCGATCTGCGTGTTCGTATATCAGAGTTACGGTAACAACTACTTCTTCGATCCCGCCGAAGGCGGTGAAGACAACGTCGTCGCGATTCTCGACGGCGAGGCTTCCTATACAACGATGGGCATCACCTGGGGCATCCACGACCGCGCAGAGGTCAACGCATCCATCCAGGCGGTCGCCCACTACCCGGGTTTTCTCGATGCGTCACTGGAGGCCTATCATGACTTCTTCGGGTTTCCGAACGCCGCACGCGGCTCGCGCCCGCAGAACGACATTCGATTCTACTTCGAAACCAGCGACGGGGTTGTGCTTGACGACAGCGAGCCCATCGTCGACATGACCGCCCTTACGCTGGAACCGCGCCTGGAGCTCCTCGAGGGGGCCGACGGAGCGTTCATGCTCGGCCTCGGCGCGGCGCTGAAGCTCCCGATTGCCGCTCCATCCATCGTGTTGACCAACGGAGGAACAGACATCGCCCTGCGGGTGTTCGCCGACTATACCTGGCCTACGGCGTCGCTCTCGGCGACGGCAGGCGTAGGGTATCTATCGCAACCGCCGTACATTCCTGAGGACCGGTTCGTGCCCTGGATTCTGCCCTTTTCTGTGTCCTTTGAGTGGATGGCCACCGACACGCTCTCGGTCATCACCACGATGAGCGGCAACACCAGCCCGTTCCGCCTCGGCTACGAGAGAAGCGACCGATTCACCGCGATCGCCACGATGGGCGGGGCGATTGCCCTCAGCGAGCGCCTGGAGCTGCATGCGGGGCTGAGCGAAGAGTTCTTTACGTTTGCCGCAACGGATGTCGCGGTGCACCTCGCCCTCGACTACCGCTTTGCCCAGGCCTGGGAGCCACGGCAGTAAACGGCAGCCGCGCCCGCAGCCCGGCAGTGCCGATTTACTTCAGCCTGTGTTTGCGGTTACATTACGGGGAAACAGTCTCAACTGTCCGGAGGAAGCGATATGAAAATCACGCAACTCGAGAGGGTCGAGAAACGGAAATTGGTAGACGACGAACTCAAAGGCGTAAGCAAACAGATTCCGCTGGGGAGCGCCGACGGCGCGCCGAATTTCAGCATGCGCGTCATCTCCGTCGAGCCGGGCGGCTTTACCGAGTATCATGCCCACCCGTGGGAACATGAGACGTACATACTCAAGGGCGACGGTAAACTGATGAACGAGGCCGGAGAGGCGACGCCGGTCAAGGCGGGCGACTTCACCCTCGTGCTTCCGAACGAGAAACACCAGTTCAGAAACACCGGCAGCGAGGACCTCCAGTTCATCTGCCTCGTGCCCAAAGAGCACGAGTAGGCGGCGCGCCGGCGGCCGCGGCACTGCACGTGTCCACGACGCGGCCGGTGCCCGCGTGCCGCCGCCCCGCCCCGCCGGGTGCATGTCTGCATAATCATACATGGACTTGTCAGGGCGGGACATATTCTCTATGTTCTCGTAGCATATACTTCAAAAAGGAGATGAATTATGAAGCGACTTATGCTTATCGCCCTGGTTATCGCCGTAGCGGGCGGATTCGCGTTCGCGGGCGGCGGACAGGAGGAAAAGGGACGTCCCGAGTCCATTACCGTTGCGACCGACGCGACCTGGCCCCCCATGGAGTTCGTGGATCCGGAAACGGGTGACCTCGTAGGCTTTGACATCGACCTCATCAACCGCATTGCCGAAGAGGCCGGATTCGAGGTCGAGATTCAGAACACGGCCTGGGACGGCATCTTTGCCGGCCTCGGCGCGGGCCAGTATGACGCGGTCATATCGTCGGTAACCATCACCGCCGAGCGCCAGGAGAACATGGACTTTTCCGAGCCCTACATCAATGCCGGTCAGGTCCTGATCGTCCAGCAGAGCACGAGCGGGGTGACCACCCTCGAGGATCTCCGCGGCGAGCAGGTCGGCGCGCAGATCGGCACGACGGGCGCCATCGAAGTTCAGAATATGGACGGGGTAGACCTCCGCACCTATGACGAGATCGGGCTGGCAATCGAAGACCTCGCCAACGGCCGCATCTCAGGTGTGGTAGCCGACACTCCCATCGCGGCCAACTATGCGCTGCAGAACGATGAGTACTCCGAAACACTGCAGATCGTCGGGGAGCCCTTCACCAATGAGTTCTACGGCATTGCCGTCAACGAGGGCAACGACGAACTCCTCGCCATGATTAACGAGGGCCTCGCGGCGGCCAAGGAAGCAGGCTACATCGAAGAGCTCGAGAACAAGTGGCTGAGGTAGAACGCTCTTCGCAGAAGAACACGAGCATTACGGTCTCAGACGGAATGCTCATTCCCGACCGCGCCGAGAAGAATCTCTTCTCGGCGTGGCGGATTGCCTTCTTCGGCGCGATCGGCCTGCTCATACTACTGCCGGCGCTCTCTCCGTCGCCCTACTGGGACGTCATCAAGTTTCTCCCGATGGGCGTCCTTCGAACCTTTCAGGTGACGGTGATTTCCATCGTGATAGCCCTTATCATCGGGCTCATCACGGGGCTCGGCCGGATCTCGCGGAACACCGTAATCAATCGTATTGCCACGGTCTACGTGGAGGTGATCCGCGGGATCCCGCTGCTGGTGCAGCTGTTCTACATCTATTACGCGCTCGGAGCCTTCGTGCAGGTGCCGCGTCTGCTTGCGGCCATCATCGCCATGTCGGTCTGCTACGGCGCCTACATGGGCGAGATCTTCCGCGCGGGAATCTCCTCCATACCCAAGGGACAGATGGAGGCCGCCCTCGCCCTCGGCATGAATCGAGGACAGGCCCTGCGCCGGGTAATCCTGCCGCAGACGATACGCACCATCCTGCCGCCGGTGGGAAACGAGTTCATCGCGCTGTTGAAGGACTCCTCGCTGGTATCCATTCTCGCAGTCTCCGATCTGCTCCGACGCGGGCGCGAGTTCGCCTCCACGAGCTTCGAGTACTTCGAGACCTACACGATCGTGGCCCTGATGTATCTCGTCCTGACCCTGTTTTTTTCGAAGCTCGTGGGAATTATGGAGGATCGTCTTGGCCGAAGCGGAAGCTAGAGTACGGATAAAGGACGCGCAGAAGGTATTCGGACACGTGGAGGCCCTGCGCGGAGTAAGCTTCGACGTGCGGACGGGACAGGTCGTGCTGGTGATCGGCCCCTCGGGAAGCGGCAAGAGCACCCTGCTTCGCTGTGTGAATCGGCTCGAGACCCTCACCGGCGGTGAGATCCGGATCGACAACGACAGCGTGACGGATCCCCACGGGGATATCCGGAAGATCCGCGAAGAGGTGGGCATGGTCTTTCAGGACTTCAACCTCTTTCCCCACCTGACAGCCCTCGACAACATCACCCTCGCGCCGCGAACGGTGAAGCATATGTCCCGCGACAAGGCCGAGCCGCGGGCCCGGGAGCTCCTCGCACGTGTCGGGCTCGCCGACAAGGCCGATGTCTACCCGCGCCATCTCTCCGGCGGACAGCAGCAGCGCGTGGCAATTGCCCGGGCCCTGGCCATGGACCCCAAGGTCATGCTCTTCGACGAGCCAACCTCCGCGCTCGACCCTGAGATGATCAAAGAGGTTCTCGACGTCATGCTGGACCTGGCGAGAGAAGGAATGACCATGCTGGTGGTATCCCACGAGATGGGATTCGCGCGTGCGGCCGCGGACACGGTCGTTTTCATGGACGAGGGACGAGTTGTCGAGACGGGATCACCGTCGGAGCTCTTCGACAACGCCGACCACGAGCGCACCCAGAAATTCCTCAAGCACATTCTGTAGCCGGGCGGTCGCCGGGCGCCCGCCTGTCACCCCGTCGGTAGGCCGATATCGAAGGTGGTGCCGTTCTCCCCGGTGTCCACCTCAATCGTGCCGCCGTGCGCGTCCACGAATCGCTTCACGATTGCGAGCCCCAGGCCGTTCCCGGAATGCTTCCTCTGGGTCACGAAGGGGACGAACAGCCGGCTGCGGACCTCCTCGGGGAGTCCCGGGCCGTTGTCGGAGACTACGAAGTGCGTCACCCCGTCGCGGGCCTCCGCGCCGAGGGAGACTACCGGATCCGCGACTCCGGCATTTGTGAGCGCCTCGGCGGAGTTCCGCACGAGGTTCGAGAGGACTCGCTGCATCTTGCTGAAATCGCACAGCACCTCGACGCCCGCGGAATCGCGCACCTCAATCCTGACCCGCCTTTCGGTGTCCTGTCGGGTAGCATCGTCCACCACCCGCCCGATGAGCTGACTCGCGGCCACCCGCTGCTTCTCGACTTCGGTATTGCGCGTGAAGTCGAGAATATCTGAGACGATGGTTGCAGCATTCTCCGCGGACTGCTTTATGAGATCGAGGTAGCGCGGCACCTCCTCCGGCTCATCGTCGCTCATCTTCACGAGCTCCACGAGTGAAATGATGTTGCCGAGGGGCGACCTGAGGTCGTGTGCCACCATGCTAATGCCCTGCCCCACCGCCGAGAGCTTCTCGTTCCGGATGAGCTCTTCCTGCAACTCGGCATTGTCGATGGCCTGCGCGGCCTGCTCGAGGAAGAGGCGAATCATATAGACGCGGTCGTTGTTGAGCGCACGCTCGCTGTTCTCGAAAAGAGCAACCACCCCGTACTTGTGCATCGGGAAGTAGATCGATTCCTCGCCCTGCACGACTTCGTCCTCAGACACCTGTGGGAGCGTGCTGAGATACTTCTCGGCAACGGCCTCATCGGCGAGGCGTCCGATACCGATATGCTTGCGGTACTCCGAATCGTGCCCCCGAAACGCGATGAGTGCGGACCCCGAGCCCACGAGCTCGGCGACCTGGTGAAGTACGTTGTTCAGCAGCAGGTCGAGCTGGGAGTGCGTGGCGCGCAGATCGGAGATGATGGTGATGAGACTCTCGAGGTTGCGGGTCTTGTTCCACTCGTACACCGCCTTGGTGGCGAGCTGGCGGATTTCTTCGGGTGCGAACGGCTTGGTGTGGTAGCCGACATTCGCGCCGGCGCGCTCGACCACCTCTTCGATTGAATGGTCGCTATAGGCGGTTATGAAGATGATCTCCGCCCTACCGTCCATTTCACGAATCTGCTGTACCGTCTCGAGCCCGTCACGCCCCGGCATCCGCATGTCCACGAAGATCACCGCGTAGGGTGCCCCGGCGGAGACCGCCTCCCGCACCTTCTCGACTCCGGACTCCCCGTCGGCCGCCTCGTCGAGCTTGAAGTCGAACGGCTCGGTCCCGTGGGACACCGGTCCCGACGATCCGAACAGAGAGTCGCCGGCATCGCTCAGGCCCCTGTAATCGCGGGCTTTCGGCAGAAGTATCTCGCGGAAGCTGTCGCGAATTGCCTCCTCGTCATCAATAACCAGTATTCTCGTGTTCAGCTGCTCATTCATGAGCCGTCTCCTGTATCCGACTCCCGGGTCACGGGAAGCATGACTGTCGCCGTCGCACCCTGCCCCCGGCCGTCGCTTTCGAGGAAAAGCTCGCCGTTATGCGCGTCGAGGATGCGCCGCGCTGCGTAGAGGCCCATACCGCTGCCCCCGGCTTTGTCGGTACTGCGATCCTCCTCGGTGAGCGAGCGCGGCGCAACGTCGAAGCCCTCTGCGTTGTCCTTCACCGAAACCCGCGCCCTGCGTCCCTCCGAGGTGTCCGCGCACTCAACGCTGATGTGTATCGCCGGGGGATCTGTCTCGCTTCGCTCGAGCTCCTCGAAGGATTCGAGCGCGTTCTTCACCAGGTTGACGAATACACGTACCAGTTTGGTCCGGTCTCCCGCAACGAGTACCGTCGCATCAGGATAGCTGCGGGAGAGCGCGACGCCCCGCTTTTCAAAACCCGAGCGCTGCATCGCAATCGCGTCCTCGATCAACCTCATCAAATGAACCGGGGGCCGGGTGCCGGCGACCCATTCCTGTGCGTATTGACGCTGCAGAGACAGGATATCGGACACGTGATCGAGGGTCTGCGCCATCTCTTCGGCGGTACCGCGGAGCTCGTCGCTGCGCCCCTCGAGACTTGCAACGAGCTCCGCGAGAAACGTCGACAGCGCAGCCTGCCGCTCCGCACCGAGTGCATGAGCGAGCGGTTCACGCTGGTCCTCCACGAGCATCTGCAGACGCTTGAGCTCGGCCACCTCGCGCCAGCTCGATTCGGATAGCAGACGGGCAACTTTCGTTGAGAGGCCCCCGAGCGCGTTACCGATGTCATGGAGCACACTTCCCGCTATCTCCATGCGCCCTCGTTGTTCCGCCTCCTGGGAGATGGCAGTCTGAAGGCGCTCCTCCCGCTCGATCTCGTCGGTTACATTCCGCAATGCCACCATGTAGGAGTCTTCATCGAGGCGCTCCACGGTCAACGCGTACCAGCTGTCCAGTAACTTGATTCGCTCATTCGACAGAACCGTGCCGAAGGCGCTCTCGTACTCCGCGATGTATGACGGGAGCTCCGGAGCGTGGGGGTCGAGAATGTCGAAGAGACTGGGCGTCCAGGAGGGGCCGGAAACCGGAATGAGTACCTGGGAAGCATAGGCGTTCATGAGCCGAATCTCTCCCTGCCCGTCAATCTCGATCAACCCGACGGGAACGCGATAGAGAAACTGCAACAGCTGTTCGTAGTTCCGAGTGCTCATGCCCGTTCGACGGCGAGGTACTGATGCGGAGAGTCGGGCCGCTTCAACATGCGGAGCCTCACCGGCGTCGGGAACATTCGAAAGGTAAAGACGTAGTCAATCGACTCATCGAGCTCATCCTCGTCTCTGAAGCGCTGCGCGACGAGATAGTTGTTCGTGCACGGTGCCACCTGCACGAAAAAATCCTGTCCCACGACGCCGGCCGCTGCGAGACCCGAGAGCTCAGCCTCGGCGGTGTTGTAGGCGATCACCCGTCCGGCACGATCCATACGGACCACGCCGAATTCCAGGCGGTCCAGCGCCGCCGCCGCGAGCTCATCGAGCGCCTTCGCGAGATCGGGATCACGAATCGAGAGTCGAGCAGGGTCTTCCAAAACGAGAGTAGTATACGGGGTAGGCCGTCTCGCGTCTACATCTTTATTAGAGGATGCCGAGTTTTTTGACATAATCCAAACCCGCGCCGGTTTTGTGCAATCCTTGACATCGCCTCAGCTCGCGCAGTATATACAGGGAGAGACCGCGTTTTGCCGTATCCTATTTCATTCAAAGCACATTACAAGGAGCATACATGCATTCACGCTTATTTCGCATTCTAGCGATGGCTCTTGCTCTCGGCCTCGCCGTTACGGCCGCAGCCGTGGCCGGAGGCAACCGGGAAGAGAGCCAGGAAGACCAGCAGTCCCAGCAACAGGACCAGGCGGATCAGGCCGAAGGGGAGCAGAATCAGTCCCCCGGAAGCGCTCAGCCGGCACAGCCCGGTTCGGAACCGGCCGTGGACCCGGACGGAGAGCCGGTTGCCGTGGTGAACGGCACCGCCCTGTCCAACGAGCGCTTCAACGACGCGGTGGCTCGAAACGAGCTGCAGATGCGCCGCCAGAGCCAGGGCGCTCCCATTTCGGAGACTCAGCTCATCGAGATGAAGTCGAATATCCTCGAGGGGATGATCAACGAGGAGCTACTCTACCAGGAAGCGCAGGAAAAGAACATCAGTGCCTCCGAGAGTGAGGTCGGGGAGCAGATCCAGCAGTACAAGGGGCAGTACGGTGACGAGGGTTTCGCGCAGGCGCTGTCAAATGCCGGCATGAACGAGGACCAGCTTCGAAGCGAGATCAGCCGCAGCCTCACCATTCAGAAGCTCCTCGAAGAGGAGGTGACCTCAGGCATCGAAGTCACCGATCAGGAGGTGCGCGAGTTCTACGAAGAGAACACGCAGATGTTCGAAGAGTCCCAGAGCGTAAAGGCGAGCCACATTCTCATCGACACGCGCGACGCCGAGACCGAAGAGGCCAAACAGGAAGCACGCGCCCGTGCCGAAGAGCTTCTCGAGCAGGTCGAGGGCGGCGCGGACTTTGCCGAGCTCGCCCGCGAGCATTCGGAAGGCCCCAGTGCGCAGAACGGCGGCAGCCTTCCCCAGTTCTCACGGGGCGAGATGGTTCCGCCCTTCGAGGAAGCGGCATTTGCCCTCGAACCCGGAGAGACTTCCGACGTGGTGGAGACCCGCTTCGGCTTTCACATCATCAGAGTGGAGGAAAAGAGCGCCGGCGGCACCACTCCGTACGAAGAGGTAAAGCCCCAGATTGCGCAGTACCTCGAGCAGCAGAAGCAGCAGGAGGCGGTGCAGGCCTACCTCGACGAGCTTAAAGACGCTCCCGATAACGAGATCGAGCGAAACGTCGAGTTCGGCTGACGCCGAGCTACCGTTAGATTACGAATGACGAGGCGGATGCAGATGCATCCGCCTTTTTTAGGTCCGGCGCGCGACGCTCAGGCTCCGCAACCGGTTCAACGCGGCCGCGAGCTCGAGCCCGCGAAACGCAGCCAGATCCGAGGCCGGGCGACCGGTAAGCGCGTCGAGCTCCTCCTTGCGCACGAGCTCCTCCGTCTCCGCTACGAGATCGGCCACGGTCAACTTGCCGTCGGCACGTGACGCGAGCCGTGCCAGCGCCCAGCCGATGGCCCGCGTCTGGCTCGGGTCCACGATTTGCGACACGGCCGAGAGATCAACCGTGTAGGTACCGAACCCCAGAGTCGACGTGCCCCGCGGTGTGAGCTTGACCTCGCGCTTTCCCTTCCGTGGGTCGATGCTATGCGGTTCCGGCGCCCGTTTCGTCCGGGGTCCGAAGGTCTCCCCACCCTCGGGGCGTCGCTCCGTACGAAATCGCGCCGCAATGTCTTGTGCCTCCTGGGTAACCTCGATGGGCCGATAATCGCGCATGGCGATAACGCGATCCGCCACGTCGAAATAGTCACCGCTTCCCCCGAGAACCAGGATGGTCGACACGCCGAGCTCTGAGTGCATCAATCGCACCTTGTCTATGAATGGAGTGATGGGCTCGTCGCGGTCGTGGATGAGCTCCTGCATACGGTGGTCCCGGATCATGAAGTTTGTCGCCGAGGTATCCTCGTCGATCAGAAGGACCTCCGCGCCCGCTTCGAGCGCCTCGATTATGTTTGCCGCCTGCGAGGTGCTGCCGCTCGCATCCTCACTGCTGAACGCGTCGGTGTCGCGGCCTCCGGGCAGCCCGGATATGAACGGGGTGATGCAGGTCTTTTCGATCCGTCTGCCGTCTTCGGCGCGAACGCTGAAGGCCGACGGGTCGGATACCACGAGCTCCCGTCCGTCTCCCGGCACGTGATCGTACACGCCCCGCTCCACCGCCGAGAGCAGCGTCGATTTGCCATGGTAGCCGCCGCCCACGATGAGCGTGATGCCCTCCGCGATTCCCATTCCGCTCACCTCTCCCCGGTTGGGAAGATCAACGCTCACCCGCAGTGACGCCGGCGCCTCGAAGGCAACGGCCTCGCCTGCAGCCATGGGACGCTGGTCGATCCCGCTTCTGCGCGGGAGAATCGCGCCGTCGGCCACGAAAGCCACGAGGCCGAGCTCCGGCAGCCGGCTCCTGAGGGCGTCCGCGTCCTCGACGACCTCCACGTGTCGCCGCAGTTCGTCATCATCGAGGGCCCCGAAGAATGCAGCCTCGGCGACTATCTCCGGCACCTCGTCGAGGAGCATGGCCTCGGCGTGCCGGCCTGCGATCTTCCTTCCGAACGCGGGAAGTCCAACGAAAAACCGGATCTCCACGCCGCCCTCGCCGATGAAGGCTGACGTACGCTCGAGGACCTCCTGTCCCGGGCGGTCGATCTCGATGATCCCGCCCTTGCCCGTGCCGCGGTGTCCGGCCGCAATGCGGCGCGCCGCCTCCGCGAAGCGGCGGGTGATGTAGTCGCGGGCGGCGATCTCGCGGCTGCGGCCCCGGCCGCCGGGGCTCTCGCAGGTCCAGCGCGGGAAGCCGGCTGTCTCCGCATCAACCTCGATGTGTACCCGACTCGGCGCGGCAAAGGGGTCGCCCTGTACATGGTCGATGCAGAAGGTGAACCGGTCGAAGCGGTAGCAGCCCTTGATGTCCTTGTAGGCCTTGTATCCCCGCCCGTCGATTCGTCTGAGGGTCTGTCTGAGATCTTCCGCGGCGGCCGCTGTCGGTGAGCTCATTCCCGGAACATCCCCTGCTTAATGTCGATGCGGCGCACCGAATAGTCGAGCTGCCACTCCTCGTAGCGCCACTCTCCAGCAAGCGCGAGCCTCACCTTCCCGACGTCCTCTCTCACATCGAAGCCCTCGGTATCGTTGGCCAGGAGCTCGAAGTCGTAGGAGTCTCCGGCGTAGTCGAGAGTCGCCGAGACCGAGAACGCGGTAGGCTCCGGAGCGGCCCGCACCCGCAGACGCACCGGAATCCGGCGTCCGGAGCGATCGGTGAAGGAGAGGTCGTGCTCGATCGTGCTCGGCTCGGCACCGGGCGGGATGCTCTCGTCCTCGGAGACGAGCCACAGTGCATCGTAGATGATGGAGTTGAGCGCCCGCGAGCGGTCACGCACGACCGTGCGGCGACCGGGCCGTACCACCACTTCCGCGCTCCAGGGCGAGAAGGTGAACGCCGGCAACTCTGCCACACCGAAGGCAATCCCGAGGTTCGTGGTGACGGTGCGCGCCCCCGGGGCGACGTCCTCGATCAGCACGGGCTCGGTCGGGTCGCCATGGGTGTAGCCGACGAACTCTCCGTCGACGCTGATCTCCGCGTCAACGAGCGGCGAGTACAGGGCGATGGTGCCGGGGCGCTCGTCCCGCATGGATATGATCGAACGCTCGGCAGCCGGATCGGTGAGGGAGACGCGGGAGTCGGAGAGCTCGGCGATCAGTTTCTCCGCGAGACGATGAACGGTATTCTCCGTTCGCCCCCGCTCCGAGAACGCCACGGTCTCCGCGGTCTCGACATTGACCACCCGGGCGTTGATGAGGACCTCTTCGCCGAGAAAGACGTAGTCGCCGGTGACGAGGTAATCCGCGCCGAGGATCTCACCGACCCGCTGCACCTCGGCGCTGCGAGCGGAAAGACCGGAGAGCCCGAGTCGCTGCTCGGTAATGACCTCTTCGAGACTCGCCCGCTCGACGAGGGCGAGATCCTCCTGCGTGGACAGGTCGAAGAGCAGGAGCCCCTCGATTATGCCGGCAAGATAATCCGCCGCGGGATCGCGGCCTGCGTTCTCCATGGTGACGAACGCGACAGTGCTGCGCTGGGCAACCGCCGGCACGGCACACACGACAAACAGCAACAGTAGCACGAGCATCCGGCGACCACCGGTCAGGCCTGCGTTCACGCGACATCCTCCAGTCTCAGAGAACTCTAATGCCTTTTCGCCACATCGCATAGTCGATTCTCCGTCTCTTTGAGTATCTTGTCGGGTACCGTGTCACTATATCGCGTGCATCTCAAGTGGAATGACAAGGACGTAACGCTTCGCGCGCGGGGCCTCGACCTCACGCATCCCTACTTTGTGTCCATCACCGACCTCGTGTTCCCGGAGGAGAACAAGCTCATCATCGATCCCTCCGAGGACGAGGTGCGAAAGACCTTCGGCGAAGCCGATCACCTGATGATCCCGTTTCAAACGGTCACCCTTATCGAAGAGATCAAGGACGACAAACCGCGTTCCGACGACAAAGTGCGGAACTTCACCGTGGTCGAGGGATCCGGCGAAGCGCCGGATGACCACGGCACGGGCGGTGAGCCGGAAGACGAGTGAGCCGTGGCCATGCTTCAGGGACTCCTGCGTGTGCGACGACGCTACCGCGAGATACACGGCGCCCTTCTGACAAAGGGACTGAGCTTCAGCCTCATCCTGGCATCGGTGCCGCTGCTCTTTGTTCTGCTTATCGCCGGCTCCTTCTTCGTGACGCCGGAGCTGGTCGACATCGTCGAGCGTGAGTTTCTCGGTTTTCTCCCGTCGGCCGTCAGAAGCGACCTCGTGGCAGGAATCGAGCGGTATGCCGGGAACCCGGGCTCGCTTTCGCTCATCACAGTCGTGCTCTTTCTGCTCGCCGTCCACAACCTCTTTGTAGATCTGCAGCGCACCATGTCCATTGCCATTGGTCGGCCGGTCGCCCAGGGACGTGCCCGCCTCTTCGCCCTCGCGGGCAACGCCCTGTTCCTGCTCTTCGTCTACGCGGCGACACTGGTTTCCGCCGCCGGCCGCTGGGTCGTGCGGCTTTCGGAGATCGATCCCACCCTCATCCCATGGGCTGCACGGGGGCTCTCGGTGATCCTCGTCGCTATCGTCTTCTATGCGGTGTTTCGCGCCGGCGCACGTACCGCGCTCAGGTTTCTGCCCACCGCTGCGGTGGCAATCGGCGCGTCGGTGGTCTGGCAGCTGGTGCTCGCCGCCGGCGGCCGCATCGTAAACGTCGCCGGTGCACGCTTTCTCGCCTACGGTGTCCTGGCCTGGGCCATCGTATTCCTTGTGTTCATGCGCGTTATGGCGGAGATACTTGTACACGGCGCCCTTCTCGTGCGGGAGGTTGCCCTGCAGCCGCCGGAGAACGGAGAGTCCGGCGACTGACCGCTTCCGCTGCATCCTTCACCTCGCCTACGGCCCCTGCTACAATGCGCGGCACGAGGAGGTTCCATCGTGGAGGCGCAGGCAATCGAACTCAACCGGGGGGAGACGGGGGCCCTCGCGGCCTGGTCGCATACCGTCGAAGAGGAAAGCGCGA
Organism: uncultured Spirochaetaceae bacterium; assembly: GCA_964631585.1. Classification (GTDB taxonomy): domain Bacteria; phylum Spirochaetota; class Spirochaetia; order DSM-27196; family PWMO01; genus JAAAOH01. The sequence goes on from CAZVXU010000016.1 coordinate 19,340, forward strand.
CGCCGCTCGAGGCCGCTCGCCGGATCGCAACCGCGCTCGGCGCACACCCGGGCCACGGGTCGGCGGCGGGTAGCAGCAGTTTCGGGTTCTGGACGCCGGAGCTTCTCGAGTCCGGCATCCCCGAGGAGGATGTCGCGCTCGAGCTATTGCTGCCCGCTGAGGACTTAGACCTTCGGGCGGGCGAGCAGCACTCGCTCTTTGGCGTGGTCCACGTCCCGACGGTACGGGCAGGCGAGTACACCTGGGCCGTGGTGGACGGCCTCGAGGCCGGCACGCGGAATCGCGTCGGTCCGTTCTATCGGCTCTCCTACCCGGACCGTTCCGCCACCCGGCGCCATATTCTCGACCCCCTCGCATACTCGGTGCCCTTCGGCGCGACGGCACCGGCCGAGCTCTATGACGTTGAAGGCATGCTGGCCGCCCGACGTGATGCCGGCTACTTCGCCGACCTGGAGATGCGCCCGGACCCCGACGGCGTTCGCCGCGTTGCGGGTCCCGCCAATATGCTCGAGATACACACCACAACCGCCACCGAGGAGGGAACGCTCGAGGCTCTCGCCGAACGCTACCGTGCGATTGCAGATCGCGTCCGCCGAAATGAGGAGCTCTCCGCCGCGGACCACAGCTTCATCGGGTACGATGCCGTTCAGCTGATGCCGGTCGAGCCGATCATCGTCTATGAGGCCGGCCCCGCCTTCTGGAAAGAGGTCTCCGAGGACCCGCACCCGCGTGAGAGAGAGCTCGGTGCGCTCGAAGTCCTTCTCCGGCGGCCGGATACCACGAACTGGGGATACGACGTAATGACCGTCGCCTCGCCGGCTCCCAACCCGACCCTGCTTCGCAGCGGCAGGCCGGATGAGCTTCTCGACCTCATCGCCACCCTGCACGCCTTCCCCGGACGCCCGATCAAGGTTGTCCTCGACGTCGTCTACGGGCACGCCGACAACCAGACCCTCGGCCTTCTCAACCGCCACTTCTTCGCCGGCGCAAACATGTACGGGCAGAACCTCAACTACCGCCACCCGATGGTGCGCGCGATACTCCTCGAGATGCAGCGACGCAAGAGCAACTACGGCGTGGACGGGGTGCGCGTGGACGGCGCACAGGACTTCACCTGGTGGGAAGCCGCCGAGCAGAAGCTCCACCACGATGATGAGTACCTCAGCCTCATGAACGACGTCGAGCAGGAAGCCGCCGGGATCCGTTACCGGCCGTGGATGGTCTTCGAGGACGGCCGCCCGTGGCCCCGAGACGACTGGGAGCTCGCCTCATCGTATCGGGAGGTGACAAAGAAGCTCCCCAACGTGGTGCAGTGGGGCCCGCTGACCTTCGCTCACAATACCCCGTTCCTCTTCACCTTCTGGATCAGCAAGTGGTGGCGGATCGAGGAGATCCTGCAGGTGGGAAGCCACTGGATTACCGGGAACTCCAATCATGATACGCTCCGGCGGGGGACGCAGGTCGACCCCGAGGAGCGCATCAACACCTACCTCGGCGAGACGTTGCCGCATATCCTGGCAAACGCCTACGACAATCCCGCATCTCGCATGTTCGACGTGTTTCTGCCGGGAATCCCCATGGATTTCCTGAATGCGAATATGCGGGCGCCGTGGAGTTTCATCCGGAACACCGACGATCGCTACGGGGTCAAGGTGATCTCCGAGGAGGCCTTCTTCCTCGACTGGGCGGTGAACGAGGCCCTTTTCGCACGGCCGGAGAGCTTTACACGGCTGAAGGCCCGCGGCTTCACCGACCTCGGCGAGCTCCGTCGCTTCATGCAGGCCCTCGATGCCGCGGTGCGCACCACCGATTACGTACTTCCCTCCGTCGCACGGCTTCTCGAGAACCATGAGCCGCCCCTTCCGGGTCCCCGGCCCTACACCGCTGACGGCCTCAAGACGATTGCCAGGGCGTGGATGGACGACGTACACGATTACTGCACCGTCGCACGATACGCCACAGACCTGGATCCCGCCCGCGCGGCGCGCAATCTCGAAGTACGGCGCTTCGCCCGCGCGCGCCCCTGGCTGGTGGAGAATCTTGCAGCCGGCGACGCCTTTGACCGGCTGCGCCCGAGCGACGGAAGCGTCACCTTTTTCGGTCTGCGAAGCGCCCCCGACGCGAGCGAAAGCCTCCTCTTCCTCGCCAATATGGAAGGGGCGCCGCGCGAGATAACACCCGTCGATCTGCCCATAGCGGGGCTCCCTCGCGAGGGATGGGAGCAGGCCTTGGCCACCCGGGGACTCGAGCACGTGGTCGCGGACCAACCGGTCGTGCTGACAAATGGTTCCGGGGTGGTCTTTCGGCGAAATGGGGCACCCTTGCGTTCTCGTTGATTTTGCACAAGAATCGGGCTCACACCGACAGGGTGGGGCGCCGAAGATGAGCGTGGGGCACAATCCGGCTGTTGAAGGGGTTATACAGTGATAGCGCGAGAGCTTCGTATCCTACCGGACCATCTCTATCCGCCCGAGGACTGGGCGATGGTGGAGCGGGACTTCTCCTCCCGCTGGATGGGAAACGCAGAGACTATTTTCGCCCTCTCCAACGGGTACGTCGGCATCCGCGGGACCTTCGAGGAAGGCCGCCCGGCGGTGCAGGCCGGCACCTTCATAAACGGCTTTCACGAGACCTGGCCGATCGTCCACGCCGAGGAGGCCTATGGCTTCGCGCGCACGGGCCAGACGATGATAAACGTACCCGATGCCACGGTTTTGAAGCTCTACGTCGACGACGAGCCCCTGTATCTGCCCACCGCCCGGCTGATCGAGTATAACCGGGAGCTCGACTTTCGCGACGGCGTGAAACGGCGGAACCTCGTCTGGTCCTCGCCCGCCGGGAAGCGGGTCAGGGTCGACTCGCGCCGCCTCGTGTCATTCGAGCATCGCCATCTCGGCGCCATTTCCTACGAGGTCACCGTCGACACCGACGCTCCGGTGGTCATCTCCTCTCAGCTCTTGAACCGTCAGGACAGCAAACCGACGGATGAGCCGGGGAACGGCGACGAAAGCGATCCCCGCAAAGCACGAGACTTCGGCTTCCGCGTCCTCAACGCCGTGGACCACATGGAGGATGAGCATCGCATCGTCACCGGCTACCGTACCACCAACTCGCGCATGACCCTCGGCGCGGGAGTGGATCACGTCGTGGAGACCGACAACCCCTGGTACGCAAGTCGCTCCTGGAGCGAGGACAACGGGAAGGTCGTGTTCACCATCGACGCCCGCGCGGGCGTGCCGATCCGTATCACCAAATACTTCAGCTACCACACCTCGCGATCGGTGCCCCCGGTTGAGCTCATCGACCGCTGCACCCGTACACTCGATCGGGCGGTGCGTGACGGCTTCGACGCGCTCGAGGCGGCCCAGCGATCCTTTCTCGACTACTTCTGGTCCAGGTCGGACGTCCTCGTGGATACCGAGACGCGGGTACAGCAGGCGATACGATGGAACATCTTCCAGGTGTGTCAGGCGGCGGCGCGGGCGGAGACGACCGGTATCCCGGCCAAGGGGCTCACCGGGCAGGCCTACGAGGGCCATTACTTCTGGGACACGGAAGTCTACGTTCTGCCCTTCATCACCTACAGCGAATCACGCATCGCGCGCAATCTGCTGCGCTTTCGCCACTCCATGCTCGATGCGGCGCGGCGGCGCGCGAAGGAGCTCTCCGAGAACGGGTGCCTCTTCCCGTGGCGCACGATAAACGGCGAGGAAGCCTCCTCCTACTATGCCGCCGGTACGGCGCAGTACCACATAAACGCCGACATCGCCTACGCGATCAAGCGCTACGTCGATATCCGCGGCGACACGCAGTTGCTTGCCGAGGTCGGTGCGGAGATCCTCGCGGAAACCGCCCGCATGTGGATCGGCCTCGGATTCTTCAGCCCCGACACCGGGGCCTTCCACATTCACGGTGTGACCGGCCCGGACGAGTACACCACGGTCGTCAACGACAACACCTTCACCAATCTCATGGCTCGCACGAACCTGCGCTACGCCGCCGAAGTCATCCCGTGGCTCGAGGAGACCAACCCGGATGCCTACCGACGCCTCGTGCACGACACCGGGCTCCGCCCCGACGAGGTCCGGGAGTGGAAACGCGCAGCCGACGAGATGTTCATTCCCTTCGACAATGAGCGGGGCATCCATCCACAGGACGCCAACTTCCTGGCCAAGGAAATCTGGGACTTCGCCAACACGCCCCTGGATCACTATCCGCTGCTTCTCCATTACCACCCGCTGGTCATATACCGTCACCAGGTCATAAAGCAGGCGGACGTGGTGCTGGCGCTCGTGCTGCTCGGAAACGAGTTCACCATGGACGAAAAACGCCGGAACTTCGACTACTACGATCCGCTGACCACCGGCGATTCATCGCTCTCGGCCTGCGTGCAGTCCATCCTCGCCGCCGAAATCGGGTACGAGCAGAAAGCGCTCGAGTACTTCCAGTACGGGCTGCTTATGGACCTCGCCAATGTTGCGGGCAACGTCGTCGACGGTGCCCACATTGCCTCCGCGGGCGGCGTGTGGATGACGCTGACCTACGGCTTTGGTGGTATGCGGGATTTCGGCGGCAAGCTCGGCTTCAATCCCCGGTTGCCCGCCGCCTGGCACAGGCTGCGCTTCCCGCTGCGCTACCATGCGCGCCAGATCCAGGTGGATATGACGCACGAGCTTCTTACCTTCGAGCTCCTCGAGGGCGAGCCGATCGAGATCACCGTCAACGGCGCAGCTTACACCCTCGAGCCCGGCGCACCGCTCGAAGTGCCGGCCGAGCGGTGATGACGGCCGTCCGGCCACCCGGCTGTCGGGCCGTCCGGCTGTCGGCTGCGGACTACCAGGGCAGGGGCTCTCCCCGGTAGTCGCGATAGAGCGGACTGTCGGCTGACTGGGACTCTATCACCTGCGCCATGCCTTCTACCGAGTCCTTTACGCTCACAAGCGCGTTGGATCCACCCATGTCGGTGTGCACCCACCCCGGATGAAGCGCCACGATCGGTACGTCGAGATCGCGAAGACGAAAGTGAAGGAGCTTGGTGAGCATGTTTAGCGCGGACTTCGACACACAGTAAGGCACCATGCGGCCGCCGGCGGTCTCGCCGATACTGCCGGCGTTCGAGCTTATCATAGCAACCTTCGCCGCGCCGCTTCGCTCGAGAAGCGGCAGGAACTCCTGCACGCAGTACAGCGGTCCCATCACGTTCACGTCGAATGCAGCATGCATCTTCTCGTGAGAGATCTCCGGAATCGTCGGGGCATTGGGTCCCGCGTTGATGCCGGCGTTGTTTATGATCAGGTCGATGTGATCGGTGCGCTCGCGAACCTCCGCGGCGCCACGTCGGACCGACCCGTAATCCGCGACGTTCATCGTGAAGACCGTGAGTCGCTCTTTGTACTTGCGGGCGAGCTTCTGCACAGCCTCGTTATCCGGATTACGAAGGCTGCCGTAAACATTCCACCCGTTCTTGAGATAATGCTCGGCAAAGCCGAGCCCGATGCCGCGAGATATGCCGGTAATGCAAACGCTGCTCACTGAGTTCCTCCTCTCAATTCAAGGTATGGTGGGGCGGCCCGTTATTGCAAGGTGAAATCGAACCCGCTACTATCGGGCCATGGAGCTCACCTGTCTGTCGGTCAACAATCCCGTATCGTATCTCATCTGCTACGGCATCAAGGAAGTGGAGAACCGTTCCTGGACCACCGAGTATCGCGGCACGCTGCATATCCACTCGAGCGGCCGGGTCGGTTTCCGCGGGATGCCCGACTTCTCGAGGTTTCCCATGCCGGTGCTGCACGAGTTCGACGAGTTTCTCACCGAGATTCAGCGGATGGATGAGGCCGGCACCTACATCGGCATTCCCGACGAGGGAGTTCGCGTGGAGCTGAAAAACGAGCGGCGACAACCCGAAAACGTGATAAACCAGTACCGGCTGCTCGCCGACGTCTACGCCCACTATCGAAGCGGCGACCAGTCTCCCTTCTTCCACGCCAATGCCATCATCGGCACGGCCGATCTCGTGGATATCGTCACCGATTCCGACAGCGAGTGGGCGGAGCCGGACCGGTATCACTGGATACTCGAGAATGCTCGCATTTTTGAAAAACCCATGACCGGTATTCGAGAAAGAGCCGGTCTGTGGACCTACAAGATGAATGAGTGAGTGGACGGGGTTTCAGCCACGTTGCGCCGATATACCCCTTACTTGCACATGCCGCCTGCAAGCAATATCCTGTCCACACTATGGATGTAACACGAGAGAAGATTCTCAATGCGTTGAAGTCGGTACACGACTCTGAGATAGATGCGAGCATCGTTTCCCTGGGCATGGTCCGGAATGTGACCGTGGATGATCACATCTCCATCGGCATCGAGCTGACCACGCCCTCGGCAGCGGACGCCGAGCGGATCGAGCGCGAGGCGCGGGAAGCCGTCGGCTCCCTCACGGACGGCGCCGAGGTGGATATCGAGATATCCCCGAAGCTCGGCCCCCGCATAACCCAGCAGGACCCGAGCGGACTCGCCGGGGTGAAGAACATCATCGCCGTCGCCTCCGGGAAAGGCGGCGTCGGGAAATCCACCGTTGCGGCCGCCATGGCGAAGCTCCTCGCCCAGCGCGGGTACAAGGTGGGGCTCCTCGACACCGACATCTTCGGCCCGTCGGTACCGTCGCTTTTCAACCGGCATCGGCCGGAGCTTGAGGCCGACCCGCAGCAGATGGCAATTCCGGTCGATGTGGACGGACTGAAGCTCATGTCCTTCGGATTCGTGCTCGGCGAATCTCCCGCGGTCATGCGCGGTCCGATGGTCACGAACTACGTGAACCAGTTCCTCCACGCCGTCGGCTGGGGAGAGCTCGACTACCTCTTCCTCGACCTCCCGCCCGGAACCGGCGACGTGCAGTTGACCATCACCCAGCAGGTCAAGCTCGATGGTGCGGTGGTCGTCACTACGCCGCAGGCGCTGTCCTTCGCGGACGTCGGCAAAGCGATGCTCATGTTCGACCGGGTCTCCGTCCCCGTGCTCGGCGTCGTCGAGAACATGGCCTATTTCCAGTGCCCGGATTGCGGCAGCCGCCACGCCATCTTCGGTGAGGGCGCGGCCGAGCGCCTCAAGGAACGCTTCGGCACCCCCATCCTCGCCCAGCTTCCCCTTGCACACGACATCTACGGCGGCACCATGGATCACGACCTCGAGGACAAGGCGGTGGACGCCCTTGCCACGCGCGTGCTGACTTCAATCGGCGAGTTCGCTCTCGGGCTGGAAAAACCCGAGGTCGATTACGACGAGAAGGAGCTGAGACTGACCTGGCCCTCCGGCGAGACACTGTCGGTGGAAAACCGAAAGCTCAGGGCAAGCTGCCAGTGCGCCGTGTGCGTCGATGAGCACAGCGGCGAGCGCAAGGTGCACTACGAGGATATCGACCCGGACGTGAAGCCCGAGGAGACCCGGCCTCTCGGCAATTACGCGCTCTACATCAAGTGGAGCGACGGGCATGCGACCGGCTTCTTCCCCTACACGCTGATCAAAGAGGTCGCGCAGGAGAGCTGATAATCGATACTTGGCGCTTGAATCCAACCACGGTTTCGTCTTATTATTCCGTAAAGGTGCGCCGAAACGCCCTCCAATCCGCATAAACATGCGAATCGACTCACCACCGGAGGAACACATGGCTGATACGGCACAAGAATCCATTCTATCCCGACTCTCGCTTCCCGAGGAGCTGACCGACGTTCTGCAGTCGGTCGAGATCGTCGTGCCGAAAAGCCGCGAGCATCTCCTCGAACTTGCCTATCTCGAAGGGGATAACGACCTCGTCGAGGTTGCCTACGACGTTTCGGGTAAAGGCCGCTATGTCGAGGCGACGGTCGGTCGCTGCAAGAACGGCGCGGCGGTCAACTACACCGAGGAATACATGCGCCGCCGTGACCCGGAAGCCATGGTAATCGCCGACGACGGTCCCACCGACAAGACCCGGTATGTGGACCGCTTCGGCACCAGCTTCGACGCAACCCGCTCGGAGACCTTCGAGTGGTTCAAGAAGCAGAACCGCCTCATCGTCATGCCCTTCATGTCGGGGGACAAGGATCGGGGATACCCTTCACTGCTCGTGGGGCCGGACAATTCGGGTTTCTTCGTGGCGGGCCTCGCCGATCTGCAGGGCTTCATACCCCGCGACCAGATTCCGCAGGGCTTTGAGCCGAGCGGTGTCATATATCTGGCACCACCGTTTCGCCACACTCACTTCGACGGGCGACAGGTGGTCGTGCACAATCGCCTCCCGAAGATGCACGAGCTGTTTTCATACAACCTCTACCCGGGCCCCAGCGCCAAAAAGGGCGTCTACGGCATCCTGCTCAACCGCGGCGAGGAGGAGGGATGGACGACGCTTCACAGCTCCGCCGTACGGCTCGTCACCCCCTATGACAACGAGTTCACCATCATGCACGAGGGTGCCTCCGGAGGCGGAAAGAGCGAGATGAC
>CAZVXU010000017.1:0-26899 GCA_964631585.1 uncultured Spirochaetaceae bacterium
AGGGGATCGAGCACGCCCTACTCGACTTCGGCGGCAATATTCTCGCCATCGGCGTAAAGCCCGACGGGAGCAGGTGGAAAATCGGCATACAAAACCCGCAGGAGAGCCGCGGCGAGTTTCTCGGCATCGTCGAGGACGAGGCGATGACCGTGGTAACCTCCGGCAATTACGAGCGTTACTTCGAGAAGGACGGCGTTCGATATCACCACATCATAGACTCCCGCACGGGCTATCCCGCGCGCACCGGCCTCTCGAGCGTCACTATCGTGGCCGACGACTCCACCGAGGCGGACACGCTCTCTACGGCGGTATATGTGATGGGAGTCGAGCGCGGGGCCGAGCTCATCGAGAGCATCGATGGCATCGAGGCCGCCTTTGTGACGAAGGCGCGTAGCGTCTACATGACATCGGGAATGCCCGGCAGCTTAGACATCACGAATGAAGCTTTCGAGATCGTCGATATTGAAGCCGCACGGCAGGATGCCGCGGAGGCAGCGCAAACCACCGGCCCGACATCCTCGTAAGGCAGTCCGGACGGGCGGACCGACGCCCAGGGCCTGGAGCCCCGCGCCCCCGACCGGTACCCGCTGCTCAGAACGTCTGAGCGTCCACGCCTGTCTCTTCGCCTCCCTGCACCCGTAGAAAGACACGGTTCGGCAGGCAGGCGATCCACTCGTCGGCCCGGGACACCCAGCCCGCGGCGATGCAGATCTTCTCCCGGCACGGGGACTCGGTTACCCGCACCTTTCCGTCTCTTATCTCCACGTGCGTGTGGCCAAGCGGCCCTTCCACATCGAGCTCGCGATTCTCGTCGAGCGGGTATATGAAGGAGGCTTCCTCGGTTTCGACGCGAACCAGGCTGCCCTCGGTGCGGTCGCCGTAGGCGAAGACCGAAAACGCGGCGACGACAACGATGGCAACTGCCAGGGAAACGTAATCGAAGAGCTTGAGTTTCATTCTCCTCGAGGATAGCGCGGAACACGGCGTACCGACAATTGCGATGTGCCGACAGCGTACGCCGTCGACCGGTGGACCGCCCGATGGCGTTGCCCCGGAGCGCCTGTTTTCGTATAGTGAAGGCGCCAATGCTGAACTGGATCGGCCTCGCAATCGAGTTTGCCTTCATCTTTGCGCTCATCGGCCTCGCCCAGCTGCTCTGGCGCGGTGGGCTCGTCGACTCGACCGTCTCGCGCAAGCTCGTCCACATCGGCGTCTCACATTGGTGGCTGATGGCGATGTATTTTCATGACGGCGTCGGCTTCGCCGCGGTGGGACCGGTGGTGTTTATTGCGCTCAACTATTACTCGCATCGCACACGCCTGTTCGAGGCGATGGAGGACGAGGCTGCCCGGACCAACCTCGGCACCATCTACTTCCCCGTTTCGCTGCTCGCGCTCGTGCTGCTCTCCTACGCCGGCCCGGTGCCGGCCTATGTCGCGGGAATCGGCGTCCTCACCCTCGGCTACGGCGACGGGCTCGCCTCTCTCGTGGGGCGCAAAGTGCGCAGTCCGGTTCTGCACCTCCTGGGCGGTCGAAAATCTCTCGCAGGGACCCTCACCATGTTCGTCGCTTCGGCAATCGTGGCGGCCCTGTTCACCTACTTCGGCCACCCCTCCCGCGCCGGGATTCTGGCGGCGGCTGTCGCACCGGCACTCATCACCTCTGCAGCGGCCACCGTGGTGGAGTTCCTGACTCCCTATGGCGTCGACAACATCACCGTGCCCATCGTCACGGCGCTCTTCTACAACGGAGTGTTCGCATGAACATCACCTGGCTCCTCATCGCAATCCTCCTCAACGGTGCCGCTGCCCTCGCTGCGCGCCGGCGTGAGGCGGTCACCGCCTACGGCGCACTTGCCGGATTCGCCGTGGGCGCCGGGATACTCTTTCTCGGCGGATGGATCTCCTGGATCCTGTTGATGGTGTTCTTCGGCTCCTCTTCCGTACTGAGCCATCTCAAGGCAAGCGCCAAGGACGATCTGTCGGTGCTCCACGAGAAGGGAAGCCGCCGGGATCACGTGCAGGTACTTGCAAACGGCGGGGTGGGTCTCATCATGAGCGTCGGCTGGGCGGCCACCGGGGCGCCCATGTTTCTCATAGCCGTCGCGGTGTCCTTTGCGGCGGCCAACGCCGACACCTGGGCCAGCGAGATCGGCGTGCTCGCCTCCCGGCGTCCGGTCTCCATCCTCACCGGCAGACCCCTTCCGCGCGGAACCTCCGGCGGCGTGACGCCGCTCGGCTTCGGGGCCTCGGCGGCCGGCTCGGCGCTTATCGCGGCGGTGTTTACCGCAGGCTACGGTCTCACCACCGGCTGGACCCCGGCGCTTGCCGCCGTGTTCGCCGTCGTCACCGGTGGCGGCTTCCTCGGATCCGTCATCGACAGCATTCTCGGCGCCACCGTGCAGGCGCAGTACGCCGACAGTAACACCGGCGCCGCCACCGAGCGCAGGCTCGCGAGCCTCGACGAGCAGCCCAATAGCCTCACCCGCGGGTTCTCCACGGTTACCAATGACGTGGTCAACGCGGTGAGCTGCGTGCTCTCGAGCGCCGCAGGCGCGGCCGTCTACCTCATGGCCGTCTAATCCCCGCGCCGAAAGATCACCCGGTCGACCTCGCTCTCGGCCTCGGCCGCCGGCACGGCAACCCCGTCCTGTCGCCCTCCGTCGTCATGGAGCACCAGTGAGTACTCCGCGGGAGCGGCATCATAGCCGGACTGTAACTCGACCACCGCGACGCGCACCTCCCCTGCGGCCACCGAGAGGCGCACGTCCCTCACGCTGCGGTTGCCCTCCTGGTAGGAGAGGGAAATACCGTCGTCGTGATACAGATGTTGAGCGCTGTGCTCTTTCGCCGTCCGGCTGCCGGGGTAGATGTGAAGGGTGATCTCGCCTGAGAGGGTATCCTCGGCGTTACGGGAGGCCATGGCGGTCGGTATGACCGAGGGGGCGCGTACATAGAGGGGAAGCGTGTCGAGAGGAGCCTGTGCGATTACATCCCGAGGACCCCACAGCAACTCGTCCGACCAGAAATCGTACCATTCGCCCTCCGGCAGGTAGACAGAGCGGGCCTGCGCGCCGGGGGAGAGGATCGGCGCGACAAGGAGGTCCGGGCCGAGCAGGAACTCATCGTTGAGATTCCAGGTCCGCTCATCGCCCGGGTAGTGCCACAGAAGCGGCCGCGCGGGCGGGGAGCCGTGACGTGCCGCCTCGTGGAAGAGCCCGTATATGTAGGGAAGCAGATGATAGCGCAGCTCCACGTAGTATCTCGCGATCTGCTCGGCCTCGGTGCCGAAGGCCCACGGCTCGTGTGCCCGGGTACGGGCCGAGGTATGCGCCCGGAAGAAGGGCATGAACGCGGCCACCTCGATCCAGCGTGAGTAGAGCTCGGGCGTGGCATCGGCCTCGAACCCGGCAACGTCGGCGCCGACGAAGGGAAACCCGGAGAGGCCCATGTTGAGCACCATGGGAATCATCGAGGCGAGGTGTTCCCACCAGCTGTGGTTGTCGCCGGTCCACACCGCGGCGTATCGCTGAGTGCCGGCGTATGCCGCGCGCGTGAGAACAAAGGGTCGCTGCCCGGGGAGATAGCGTTCGAAGGCTTCGGCGGTGGCACGGCACATGTTGTGGCCGTAGACGTTGTGGTATCGCTCCAGCGCCCGCGTTCCCTCGCCGTCGGGGCGAACCATGACGTCCGCCGGCGGGGTGAAATCGGTTCGGATTTCGTAGTCCCCGGAGAAGTCCGCCGGCTCATTCATGTCGTTCCAGATCCCCGCCACGCCGTTTCCGAGCAGCGCCTCGTGGAGTTCGGCCCACCAGCCGCGCGTCTCCACTCGGGTGAAGTCCGGGAACGCGGATGGCCCGGCCCAGACCTCTCCCTCGTAGACTTCGCCGGTGGGGCGGCGACAGAAATGGTGCCCGTCGAGCCCGCTGCGATAGACGTGGTACTCGGGGTCGAGCTTCACGCCCGGATCAACTATCGTCACGACTCGCATCCCCAGGTCCGAGAGATCCTCCGCGAGACGAGCTGGGGACGGGAAACGCTCGGGATCCCATGTGAACACCCGGTACCCGTCCATGTAGTCGATGTCGAGGTAGATCGCATCGCAGGGAATCTGTTTGTCCCGGAAGGTCTCGGCAACCTCCCGCACCCGTGTGTCGGGATAATAGCTGTAACGACTCTGCTGAAAACCCAGCGCCCATGCCGGCGGCAACTGCATGCGCCCCGTCAGCGCGGTGTAGCGCTCAACAACGCCGGAGACCTGATCGGCGACGATGATGTAGAGGTCGAGCTGGGAGGTTTCCGCAGCTACGCTAAAGGCGTCGGGCCGCGCCGTTGCGATGTCGAACCACGAACGGGCGGGCTCATCGAAGAACACGCCCACCGCCCCCTGGCGATCGGAGCGGATGACGAGCGGCACGGTGACGTAGAGCGGATCTCCGGTCGGCAGATGGGTCGACTCGTCGGTGTTCCACATCCGGTAGACCCGCCCGCGCTTGTCGAGGAAGCCGGTCTTCTCGCCGAGCCCGTAAACCCTGTCGTCAGCGCCGAGCGGGAAGCGCATGCCCATCACCCGGCGGTTGTAGCGAAATGCCCCGCCGATAGTGGAAAGCCTGCTGTCTCCGGGGTCTCTGCGAAGCTCGAGGTCTCCGGTCTCACGCTCGATGCGAAGGGTGAGCCCCTCCGCCGCGAAGGCGAACCGAGCGGCGCTCTCCTCCACGGCGGGGGCAAGCGTCTCGGGTTGACCCGTGACTGCGTAGGACTGCTCCGGCTCTCGCGCGTCCCCGCGAGAAAGCGTGATGCGAACGATGCCGCCGGGGTAGAAGCGAACAGCCGCCGTTCCCTCCTCGAAGGTGATGAAGCTCACCCCATCGTCCCCGCCGCGGGCTCCGGCGGCTGTAACACGCCCGCTCGAGCGCGTGGGCTCCTCTATCGGTGATGTGGGTATTCCTCCCGGCGGGAGTGCGGTGCCTTGGTGGGTCCTGTTTCTCATGTCCGCGATCATCCCTGCGAGAGCTTTCCGACGAGTCGCGAGAGCGCCTTGCCGGTGATGCCCTCCCCCTCCGCCGCCTCAGCAAGGCCCGGCGGAACCGCAGAGTCGGTCGTCTCCAGTCCCAGCGCCGTCCTGAGCACCGCCACCTCGGATCCCGAGAACTCGACAGATTCGACCACGTAGTCGTCGAAGGCCTCGCATGCGGCCGGGGCGACCCGCCGCGCGATATCGAACATCGTGTCGGCGTAGGCACGGATTTCGTACTGGGCGTGAGCATCCATGCGCAGCTTCAGGAAGTGGAAGAGGTTATGCAGGTCGATCTGCCAGTACATCTCGGTGTATAGGCTCAACGGCAGGTTGATGCGGGCAAGCTCGCGGGCGAGGCCCTCATCGAGGAGCTCTTCGTAGGACCCGTATGAGCGTTTCTGCTCGTCTGCAAGCCTATCCGCTATCGCCTGCTGCATCTCCGGGGAGACCGCATCGGCCTTCCGGCCCTGTCGGTTGTCCTCGCTCTGCAGCGCAATATTCCGGCCCTCCGGCACGTAGAACTCCGAGGTCATGACGCTGTAACGACCGGAGATCTCGTTCACCCGCGCGGTGCGGTGGCGGATCCACTGCCGGGCCACGAAGATGGGCAGTTTGACATGGAAGGTCAGCACTACCTGCTCGAAGGGTGAGGTGTGCTCGTTCCGCATGAGGTACCTGATGAGCCCTCGGTCCTCGCGGAAGGTCTTGGTACCGGCGCCGTAAGAAACCCGCGCAGACTGCACGATCCGGTCGTCGCCGCCGAGATAATCCACCAGACGCACAAAGCCCTTATCGAGTACGCGAAACTCCCGGTCGAGGATCTCCTCGGCCTCCGGAACGACGCTGTGTGCCATGTCGCTGTCCTCCCCTCTCGTTGCGAAAGGATAGCAGCTCCCGCCCCCTTAGTCCAAGCCGGAGGCGATCCTCACACGCTCGGAGCGCCACGCCACTTCCTGTAGCGCGTTTCGTCGGACCACATAGTAGCGCTTCCACCGCGGATCGATATCGCTTCGGATGAGCTCGTCGAGGCGTCGCACCACCATTCCGTGCTCCGGGTCACGGTAATTCACCGCGAGCAGAGGATCATGGCGGAGGACGAGGCGCTCAGGCCCGTCGCCGGTTGTCTCCCAGCGGGCGCGCACGCGGAACAGCGGCGTGTCGCCGGTGTGCGCCCGCGCGGTTGCCGCGTGCTCCGGCCCGAGCCGCCAGGTCTGCCCGGAGATGAAGTTGCCGGTGGAGTGCAGGATAAAGGCCGAGTTGCCGTCGGCCCGCTCGATGTAGCGCCAGGGCTGCACCACGTGGGGGTGATGCGACCACACGATGTCCGCTCCGGCGCGGGCCAACCGCTCGAAGAAGGCCGCCTTCGCCGGATCCGGCTCGAGCGCATACTCCCGCCCGCCGTGATAGGAAACGATGAAGAGATCGAAGCCCAGAGCTCGAAGGGAGACCCACTCCGCGAAAGACTCCGCAGCGGCGGTGTCCCTGTAGTCGACAAGCTGAACGAGCTCCCGCCCGTCGGCCACGTTGAGCATCTGCGCAACCGCGACGAACCCGATTCGTCGCCCACCGGCACGAAGCTCCGTTACCGCGAGCTCATCCCCGGCGTTCCGCCGCGTCCCGTTCGCCGCAAGCCCGTGGCTGGCAGCAAGAAGGGCCAGGGCCTTTCTTGTCTCGGCGACGCCGTCCGCTCCCCAGTCGGTGACATGGTTGTTGGCCACCGAGAACACATCCACACCGGCGTCGGCCGCCGCCCGCGCATACTCGGGGCGGACGTTGAAGCGGGGGTAGGTCTCGTATGGCCGGGGTGCGACGACCGGGGTTTCGAGGTTTGCAAAGGTGAAATCATCGCTGCGGAGCTCGTCCCGCACATCCTCGTAGATGCGCGCGTAATCGGCCATGGAGAAGTTCACCGTGTGTGCCATGATGTCGCCGAGAAAGGTCAGCGAGAGCTCCGACGCGTCTTCGGGCGCGCGGTCCGCACCCGGTGCCCGGGCGGCGGCCGCGCTGTCGGTGTCGATGACGCCGTCCGTGGCCTCCTGCGCCGGCCAGAGGACCACCATCACAACGGCGGCAATAATCACCAGCGCAGGCGGTATCACCAGCACCGGGAGGTCGAGCGGAATGAGGTAGCGCTTGAACAGCAGGCGGCTCACTCCCTGATTATCGCGGGACTCTTCCACGCATGTCCAGTGTCGCGACGCATCGAATTAATGTATGTTACGACCTGAGCTATGAGAGCATCGAGGTTGCTGGTTACGGGACTGATTATCATGAGCATATTCACCGCGGTCGGCCGGGCGGAGGCCCAGCAGGACCTTGTACGCGTGTACGGAGAGCGAAACGAGGAGGACGGCTACGACTTCTTTGCCGACAGCGCGCACATCATCGAAACCTACGTCACGGTGGACTTTCGAAGCCTCGTCAATCTCGAGGCGGATTTCGAGCTTCCCTACACCCGCACGCTCGAGCCGGGCGCGGAGCGGGTGTTTCTGTTCACCCTCGGCCTCGACGATCCGGAAAAGCGCCGCGGCTACAGCGTTTCCTACTCCTTCGCCCGCGGCGATCCGGCCGAGGCTGATCACGACGATTCACATCGTTATCTGCTCCCCTTTGCACACGGAACCAAGCATCGCGTCACCCAGGGCTATCAGGGGGAGTTCACTCACTTCGGCGAGAACGAGTACGCGATAGACTTCGATCTCGAGACCGGCACGCCCGTTCACGCGGCCCGGGCAGGACTCGTGGTGGAGGTAAAGGAGGACTCGCAAATCGGCGGCCCGGCGGCCCGATACGGCGAGCATGGAAACTACATCCTCGTCGCCCACGATGACGGCTCCTTTGCCAACTACGTCCATCTCCGACGCGGCGGAAGCATCGTCGAGGTGGGAGACCGTGTGGCTGCCGGAGAGCACATTGGCTACAGCGGCAACACCGGACGCAGTGCCGGTCCCCATCTGCATTTCGACGTGCGTGTACCGCTCGAGGACGGCACCATGCAGTCCATTCCTGTCATGTTTCGCGGACACGCGGGCCCGCTCTCCGCGGAGGAGGGGCGCTACTACTACGCAAGCCACCCCGGTGGTGAGCCCTTCGAGCCCGTCTTCGGGCGGGACCTCGTCGCCGCCGACTTCGAATCCCACAGTGCCGAGGTTCCCCTCGACCGGCAGGTAGAGTTTCGCACCGAGCGGGTGGACGCGACCTACATCGCCTTCATTCGAAACGGCTACGACCGGGCGGTGGATGTGACGATGACCGTCTCCGGCCGCGGCGTTGCCGCCACGGCGGATCTCCCAAAGCAGATGCGCGTCCCCGCGCAGACAGAGCGCTTCTTCACGCTCGTTCGTCCCGAGCCGGGCGCGCGTGAGCTCCGCTACAGCCTGCAGGTGCTCGAGGCAAAGCCCGCCGCCGAATAACTGCCCGCCGCGCCGTTTAGCCCCCGTCACCGAGGTAGTCCGCGAGGTGGGGGAGCGCCGCCCCGAAGCCGTCCTCGATGATCCAGCGCGCAAAATCGACGATGGGCATTGGGCTCGCATCAATCAGAGTCGAGTCGGAGGTTGCGAGGAGATCAGCCTCTCGCAGTTTCAGGGCCTGATCGGCCGAGCGCACGAGCTGCAGCTCGAGCCTATCGGCGAGATCCACCCAGGCCTTCCGCGCGGTGCCGATATGGTCCTTGCTGTAGGTCACAGGCTCGTCGAAGTACACCGCAATGAGACCCGCCTCGAGCATGCGAAACCGCTCACCGAGCTCGGAGACCGCGCGCCGGTAGTCATCGCCGGCGCGGATACGACGCGCGGGATTCCCCGCATCCCGCAGGTATCCGTCGATGGCAAGGAAGGTAGTGCGCCCCTGCAGGTAATTCACCACCGTGAAAAGCACATTGTGACCGTCGACTATGATCGTGGATCCCGCCGTGACGTCCGAAGGCGCCATGGCACGCCGTCGCCGGGCCTCCGCCCGCGCCCGGGAGACGACACCGCGATAGAGGATGTTTCGTTCGATCCCCGAGAGCCGGTACCTGTCGCCGACGAGCTTCAGCACACCCTTCACCGGATAGCCCCGCTCCACGAAGAGCGCGTAGTCGGCGATTGCACGGCCGAGGGCGTGGCGGATCGGGGCGTCAGGGCTCATTGGAAGAGGAAGATCATCTCCGGCCCCGCTTCGAGGGGACGCCGGTCGTAGTAGCCGTATTCACCCTGAATGGAGAACCCCGACGAGGCAAGCCGCACCTGCATCTGGTAGGGGAAGTAGTACTTGAGCGCAAAGGGATCGCGCACGCTCTCGCGTCGGCCGTCTGCGTGCTCGACGTGAAAACTGACCTCCGAGTGAATGACCTGCTCGTCATGGTCCACGGCGAGCCCGGTGCGCATACGGGTGATCACCTCGCCCGTCTCCGGCATACGGCGCACCCAGTCCACCTGCTCGCCGACCCAACTCCCGTCCGGCTCTCCGTCTACGGCAAAGAGGTCGATGACCGCCGTGCCGCCGGGTATGAGGTGTCGCCTGATGCCGGCGAGCGCACCGGCTATCTCCTGCTCGTCGGTGAGAGCCTGGAAGGAGCGAAACGGCACGATGATGAGGGGAAACCGTCGCCGTACGTCGAAGTTCGCCATGTCGTCACGATGGAGGTGGATGCGTCGTGATATCTCCATCGGCAGGCTGTTTAGCTTCGACTGCAATACACCGAGCATCTCGCGCGAGAGATCGAAGCCGTAGACCTCGTATCCGGCGCGGGCGAGCGGAATGGTCACGCGCCCGGTGCCGCAGGCAAGCTCGAGGATGGGTCCTCCGGTTTCGGCGGCGAGCTGCAGGTAGAACTCCACGTCCTGGTGCGGATACCAGGCGAGGTCGAGATCATAGAACCGGGAGGTCTGCCGAAAGAGGTTGGGCTGTTGATGTAATCGTGGGCTTTTCATCGTGCGCCTCGCAGACACTCATTCCGCTTCATTCAACACAGCAAGCAGAACGACGCGTCCGTTCATCCCGCCCATGATACCGCCGGCGGCCTGCTTTCGGCTACCGCGCGGTGGATGAAGGGCGTGAGAAGCTCGACGAGCTGCTCGTGCTCGATGAGGAAGCCGTCGTGGCCGGCGCTTGAACGGATGACGCCGTAGTCGGCCTCGGGGATTGCCCGCACGAGCTCGAGCTGCTCGTGGGCGGGGTAGAGCACGTCCGAGCTCACGCTCAGCACCAGTGCCGGCTGCCGGATGCGCGAGAGTACCTCAGGGTAATCGCCGCGGTCGCGGCCGATGTCGTGCGTATCCATGAGCCGCGTCATCTCGATGTAGCAGTTCGCGTCGAAGCGGTCGACGAGCTTATGGCCCTGGTAATCGAGGTAGCTCTCGACCTCGAACCGAGGCTCCTCCTCGTCGGTGCGCCGTCGGCCGAAACGCTCGGTAAAGGACGGGTTGCTGCGATAGGAGATCATCGCGAACTGCCGGGCGAGGCCCAGGCCCCGTCGCGGTTGCTCGCTGTACTCGCCCTCGTGCCACGCCGGGTCGGAGGTGATGGCGGCCCGCTGCGTGGCGCTGATCCCGATACACCACGGCGAGTGCTTCGCGGTACTCCCGATGGTCACGATCGAGCCCACGAGATCGGGATACAGGATGGCCCACTCGAGTGCCATGTGCCCGCCGAGGGAAACGCCGACCACGCTGTGGATATGCCGAATGCCGAGGGCATCGACGAGGCGCTTGTGGGCGTGCACCGTGTCGCGAATGGTCACCGCCGGAAACTCGCGTGGCGATCGCCCCTCCCGGGCGTAGGTCAGCGGGCTTGTCGATCCGTAGGGCGAGGCGAGGGAATTGATGCAGACGATGAAGTGCTTCGTCGGGTCGAGGGTACGTCCCTCGCCGAGAAGGCCGCCCCACCATTCGGAGATGTCGGAGTTCGCGGTGAACCCGTGAGCCACGATGATCGCGTTGTCGCCCGCCTCGTTGAGCTCGCCCCAGGTGTTGTAGGCGAGCTCGAGCGGGGAGAGCGTCTCCCCGCTTTCGAGCTGCAGCGGCTCGGAGTCCGTCCAGAGCTCGCCGGTGTGAAAGGCATGATATCTCTCGATCATAGCTCAGCTCCTCGTCCCCTCCGGCGCGAGTGCGCGCGAGAAGGCCTGCTCGAAATCCGCCTTGATGTCGTCTATGTGCTCGATGCCGACCGAGACGCGAACCATTTCCGGGCGCACGCCTGCGGAGATCAACTCCTCCTCCTCGAGCTGCGAGTGCGTCGTGGTGGCCGGATGAATCACCAGGGTCTTCGCATCACCAACGTTCGCAAGGTGGCTTGCAAGCTCGACCGAGTCGATAAAGGCGCGGCCCGCCTCGGTGCCGCCGCGAATCCCGAAAGAGAGCATCGCGCCGAACCCGTGGGAGAGGTAGCGCTTCGCCGCCTCGTGGCTCGGGTGGGTTGGGAGCCCCGGATAGTTCACCCACTCCACCTCCTCGCGCGATTCGAGCCACTTCGCGAGCTCGAGCGCGTTCTCGGTGTGGCGGTCGAGGCGCAGCGAGAGGGTTTCGAGGCCCTGCAGCAGCAGGAAGGAGTTAAACGGAGAGGGCGCGGGGCCGAAGTCCCGCAGGCCCTCCACGCGCGCGCGGATGGCGAGGGCGATGTTTCCGAAAGGACTGCCTTCGCCGAAGGTCTCCCAGAAGTTTATGCCATGGTAGCCGGGTGACGGCTCGGAAAAGTACGGGAACTTGCCGTTACCCCAGTCGAAGCTTCCGGCGTCGACGAGCACCCCGCCGATCGCGGTGCCGTGTCCGCCGATCCACTTGGTCGCAGACTCCACCACGATGTCCGCCCCGTGCTCGATGGGCCGACAGAGATAACCGCCGGCGCCGAAGGTGTTGTCAACGATGAAGGGGATGCCGGCCTCATGCGCGATCTCGGCAAGGGCCTCTAAATCCGGCACGACGTAGCCGGGATTTCCGATCGTTTCGACGTAGAGCGCGCGGGTGTCCTCGGTAATGGCCGAGCGAACCTCATCGAGGTTGGTGATGTCCACGAAGGTCGTGTCGATCCCCAGCCGCGGCAGGGTCACCTTGAACTGGTTGTACGTACCCCCGTAGAGGTAGGAGCTCGACACGATATGACCCCCTTGCCCCATGATGGAGGTGATGGCGAGGTGCTGGGCGGAGTGGCCCGAAGCGGTGGCAACCGCGGCAACACCGCCTTCGAGCAGTGCCATGCGTTGCTCGAACACGTCGGTCGTCGGATTCATGATCCGGGTATAGATGTTTCCGAACTGCTGCAGGGCAAAGAGCTTCGCCGCATGCTCGGAGTTCTCGAACTCGTACGAGGTCGTCTGGTAGATCGGCACAGCGCGCGCCCCCGTTGTGGGGTCCGCCTGCTGGCCGCCATGGAGCTGGAGCGTTTCGTAGCGCAGAGACTGTGTGTCGGACATGGTCTTCCTCCTGGATTTCCCCTGCCCGTCGATCCGTCGGCCGTACGGCGCGGCGAGCTTCGGGGGTTGGGCATAAAAAAAGACTCACCATCCGGTGAGCCTTTCTCCATATGCCGTGGTCACGGCACGCTCAATCCAAATGGTTACCCGGCGCACTCCTTGCGCATACCCATGTCCATCATCATGCTCATCATGAGGCTGGTAGACATGTTCATGCTCGGTGCCGTGTAACGCATCTTTCGCGTACCACTTCCTTCTTCGATTGTTATAGTGAGTATATTCATGCATCCCGAACCCATCAAGTGCTTGAGTGAAAAAATCATGTGTTTCCGTTTGGCTGCGAGAATACGCCGCTTTCGCTGCTTCCAAGGTAGGCATCGCGCACCTTCGGATCGTCGAGCAGCTCATTCCCGGTACCGGATAGCACCAGCGTGCCGCTCTCGAGCACGAAAGCCCGGTCGGCAAGGGTCAGGGCCTTTCGAGCATTCTGCTCGACGAGAGCGATAGTTATTCCCATATCACGGATGCTCTCGATAAGCTGAAAGACCTCGGTGACAAGGACGGGAGCCAGCCCCAGGGATGGTTCATCCAGCAGCAGGAGTCGCGGCTTCGCCATGAGGCCCCGGCACACCGCGAGCATCTGCTGCTCTCCGCCGCTGAGGGTGCCGGCCTGCTGATCGCGGCGCTCGCCCAGGCGGGGAAAACGCTGAAACATTTCCTCGATACGCTCGCGCATCCCCTCACGACGTTTGAAAGCCCCCATGACCAGGTTCTCACGCACAGACAATCCGGCAAAGATCCTCCGACCTTCGGGAACCTGGACCACGCCGCGATTCACGATACGATGCGCCTGAGCGGGCAGCGGCTTTCCTTCGAGTAGTATGGAACCTGCTCTCGGTTTTACGAGCCCGCTTATGGTGTTTAAAAGTGTGGTTTTGCCGGCCCCGTTCGCCCCGATGATTGCTGTGATGCTTCCGGAAGCAATCTCGAGGTCGAGCTGGTCGAGGGCATGGATGTGATCATACCAGACGTCGAGACCTTCAACCCGCAGCATCTTCCTCTCCGATATAGGCTTTAATTACCGCCGGGTTGTTTTGGATCTCCGTCGGGGTTCCCTCGCCGATAAGGCTCCCAAAGTTCATGACGTACACATGGGAGGACATCGCCATAACGACCTGCATTCGATGCTCGATGATGAAAAGCGTCAACGCGTATCGTTCTTTCAACCTCGAAAGCAGCTTAATGAACACCCCCACTTCACCTGGGTTCAAGCCTGCCGCCGGCTCATCGAGGAGCAGGACCCGTGGCCTGCAAGCGAGCGCACGCGCAAGCTCGACACGCCGTTGATAGCCGTAGGAGAGCTCAGATGGCCGCGCGCCGGCATGATCCTGCAAACCCAGTTCCCGGAGGTATTCCTCGACCCACTCCTGACTCTCGCGCTCCTCTCGGAAGAAGCGCGGCAACCGCAGCAGCCCCTCGAAGATTCCATACCGCGACCTGGCATCCATGGCCGATTGGATGTTCTCCCGCACGGTTAGCCCGGAGAACAGCCGAATATTCTGGAAGGTCCGCCCGAGCCCTGCTATAGAAACCTCGTGTTGGCTGAGGCCGCTGATTTGCTCGCCGTCGAGGCGCACGGTTCCCGAGTCCAGTGCGTTGATTCCCGACAGCAAATTGAACACCGTGGTTTTCCCCGCTCCGTTCGGACCAATGAGACTCACGGTGGCGCCCTGCTCAACGGAGAACGAGACGTCGTTTACCGCCTTCACGCCTCCGAAATGCTTGTATAGATGCGATGCCGTGAGTACGTCGCTCATTTCCCGCCCTCTTCTCGTGCCGGAACAGCTGCGCCCGAAGACTCGCCGCCGGGTCTTGGTCTGCCGCGCAGCCGTGCAAGCAGGTTGCGGATGAATCCCCATATCGGCAGCTCGTACTCGCCAAAGATGCCGGATGGCCTGAAGTTGATGATGACGAGCACGATGACGCTGTAGATGACGATACGCCACTCGGCTGCAGAGCGCAGCAGCTCGGGCAGACCGGTCAAAAACACCGCCGCCACGATCGCGCCTGTGAGACTATTTATGCCGCCGACGAAAACGATGATGATCCACTCCGCAGACGTAGTCCAACGGAAAAGACTCGGCTCAACATACGTCGTGTAGGAGCCGTACAACGCGCCGGCGGAGGCGGTCAGCGCAGCTGCAAAGAGAAAGGCGAGCAGCTTTATGCGATTGACCGGGATGCCCATCGCTCCGGCCGCCAGCTGATCGTTCTTGACGGCAATACACTGGCGCCCGAAACGCGAGTACTTGAAGTTGCGCACCAGTGCCGTTGCTATCACCGCCGCCGCGACCGCGCTGAGAAACGTCGTGCGTTGGGGAATGCCCACGAGACCCATTGCACCACCGGTCACGCTCGTCGTGTTGTTGAGCACGGCAATGATCGCCTCTCCGAACCCGAATGTCACAAGAGCGATATAGTCCCGCCTCAATCGGACCGCAGGTAACCCCACGATCAGTCCGAAGAACAATCCGGCAACGATAGCCGCACCCAGCGCCGGCAGGAGGGGGATCCCGAACCGCACCGAGAGCACGCCCGCCGCGTATGCGCCGACCGCCATGAAGGACGCCTGCCCGAGCGAGAACATCCCCGTGAGCCCGGTGATCACGTAGATCGAGAGAATGGCCACTACGGTAATAGCGGTGAAGGTGAGAACGGAAAGATAGTATCCCATACTACACCTTCTCCTTGATCAGGATGCCGGCGATACCCTGCGGACGGACAATCAGGAACACCAGGAGGATCACAAAGATAACGACCGGCGAGAGCCCGGATCCGATGAACGGCACACCAATGAGAAGCACTTCGATAAGCCCCAGGAACACGGCTCCGACTACCGCGCCGAGAATGTTTCCAAGACCGCCGATAACGGAGGCGACGAAGCCCTTGACGATGAGCTGTCCCAGCTGGGGGTAGAGGGTGTATTTGATCCCGAGAAACACGCCGCCGAGTCCGCCGAATATGCCGACCAGCACAAAGGTCGCCGCGATGATGAGGTCGACGTTTATCCCCATGAGTCGGGACGTGTCCTGGTCCATGGAGATAGACCGAATTGCCGTCCCCAGCACGGTGCGGTGGAGCACAAACATCAGCACGGCAAGCGATACCGCCGATATGCCGAGCATCGCCACATCGATTACCGCGACTGAGAAGCCACCGACCCGAAACGTCGCCGTCTCGAAGAATCTCGGGTAGGAGTAGAAGTTGCTGCTGAAAAAGACCGTGATAAGGTTCTCGAGCAGAATGCCCATCGTTATGGAAGAGACGAAGTAGTAGATGATGGGGCTTTTATTCCGCCTGAGCCTCCGGAAGGCAACTCGCTCGATACCGAGGGCGATCAGGGCTCCGGCCCCGGCCGTCAACAAAAGCGTGGGAACGAAACCTATGCCCAGTCCGGTGGCGATGAGAAATCCGACGTAGGCGGTCACCGAAAGCACCCCGCCCTGGCTGAAGTTGGAGAACTTCAGGATGTTGAAAACGAGGGCGAACCCCACCGCAATGAGCGAGTAGACGGCGCCGAGCGAAAGCCCGTTTATCAGTTGTTGGACAAACATCGAGTTCCTACAGGTTTATGGCTGAATTGACGCCCGGCGGAGCGCGGTGCACGCCCTCTCCGGCCGTACCCGCGCATCCGATTCGTCCCGCGGTGGGCGCCGGCGCATCCCGCACCGGCGCTCACTCACGCGAGCCCCGTCATTGTTGATGCGATTCCGGAACGTGGCGCCCGATCTCCTCGTACTCTCCGTCCTGAATCTGATACATCACCATCGAAAGACCAACCGGGCGGTGCGTCTCCTCCGAGATCGTGATAACCCCGGTAGTCGCCCGCAAATTCGACGTGTCTTCGAGCGCCGCCGAAACGTCGCCCGGCTCAGCGGAGCCGGCTCGCTCTATGGCGTCGGCAATCATCAGAACCTTGTCGTAACCGAGATACGCCTTGTTGATGGGTTCCTCGTCAAACTTCTCCACGTAGGCCTCTCGCACATCTGCAAGCTGCGGTTCGCTCTCCGAATAGTTGTTCGCTACGTATATTCCATTCGCGAGCTCCGGCTCCGGCAGGAGGTCGGTGAATGGTGGCGCGAAGTCCAGCCCACCGATTATCGGCAGATCGAGGCCGACTTCCCGCGCCTGCTGCAGCGTAAGCACCGCCTCTTGCACGTAGATCGGCAGATATACCCCATCTGCTCCGGACTGGTTTATCCGGCTCAGCTGGGTGCGGAAGTCCTTGTCGTCGCTCTTGTAGGTAACCTCCAGCGCGATGTCGCCGCCGTTTTCGTTGACATAGGTACGAAACGGCTCCACCAGCGAGACCGAGAACGCGTTGGACTGGTCGTACATGATGGCAATGCTGTCCATGCCAAGCTCTTCGAGGGCGAAATCCGCGATAATTTCAGAGTACTGTACACTCGAGGGCTGCATGAGAAACATGTTGGTCCACGGCTCGCCGTTCTCTTTCGTCGTGGCGCGGGGGTCTATGAAGGATCCCACCACGGGCACACCCTTGGTTTCAGCAACCGGTGCAACCGACAGACCGATGTTGCTGATCGGCGGACCGACCACCGCGGTTGCCCTGTCCTGATCGACCAGGCGATTGTACGAGTTAATTGCCTCCTGTGGACTGAGCTTCACGTCGTAGACCTGGAGCTCGAGTTGCTTCCCATCCACGCCCCCGTCTGCGTTGATACGATCAACGGCAAGCGCCGCGCCGTTCGCTACGGCATTCCCCCAGACGGATGTGGGACCGCTGAGGTCCTGAATCACGCCAATGGTGATCGTGTCGCTCTGCTCGGCCTCCCCGGATGCAAAACCGAACGCAACCGGGACCACCAATAAAAGCAGAATCAGTGTCCGTTTCATACTATCCTCCTATGATTCCAGCTGAATCTGTTGCTCGGTTCTGCGCGCCTCCGCGCTCCCCGGGCCCACGCTGGTATCAGGTTCCACCGTTTCGATTCCAAGCAACTCTGCAGCATAGCGCATCTGACTTCGGATGTCTCCATACACAAGCACCTGATGACACCCGAGTACTTCCCGAAGGTAGCCGTCGAGGCCGCCAACGTCGACTCGCAGCTGCGTTCGGCAGCTCGGCTCACGAGCCGGCTCGAGGGCCCGGCCCCGCTGCACCGTAAGCTTGCCTTCCTCCATTCCGAAGCGCACGAGTGTCACCTCTTCGTCAACCGGCAGCTCGACTTCGGGGCTCACACCCTGCCCGCTTTCATGATGACTGCGAAGTCGGAATGCATGGTCGCCTCCGCCGAGATGTAGTGCCGAGGTGCAATGGACAAAATTTATGGTGTCGTCACCCTGCAGGTTGGGATTGGCGATCCAGCCGGGGCGGCCGGTCACCATTTTTACAAGCATCAAGGTAAGCGCCGAGTCGAGGTCCCCTTCGCAGGCTCCGATCCAACGCGGACTGTCATTGAGCATGCTCACCGCGAGGCAACTCGTCGTGCCGAGAATCCCGATCAGGTTGAAGCAGGCAACCGCAAGTCCGCTCGCCTGTGTTTCCTCCATAAGACCTTCCACCGCGACCACAAGTCGGCTTGCCTCCACAAGGCCGGGGAAATCCGGTTCCACCAGCTCCGTAGCCCGTTCGGCATAGCCTCGCGCTTTCGCCTCGGCCTCCTCGTCCGCGGTCGCCTCGAATCGCCGTTTCAACTCGTCCTGATCGACTGTCTCGAGGCTCACCCCGAAGGCCGATTCGTAGTCGGAATACCGTCGCGACACCGAAATGACCCATGGCTCGGGCTTTCCGACCAGAAGAAGTTTGGTACCCTGCAACCGCTGCACGCCGGACCACGCGGACACCCGCTCGGCGAGCTCCGTGGCGCTCCGGACCAGGCGGACCGGGCCACCGTTGCGCTTGATCACCGCGTACAGATCCATCGAGGCCGGCGCGCTGTTTCGTTCGAGCGCACGGCGAGCAAGCGGCTCCGGGAATACCGCCTGCATGTATGCAGGGACAATGAAGCTCATCCGGAAAAAACCGGCCGCCGTCTCCATCCACGGTTGAACGGAACCGCTCATGGGAACGAGAATGCCAAGGCCTGCCGAGGCGGGAAGATCATCGACTCCGGCGGCGTCCTCGATAATGAACGAGCTTATCGCCGCGCCCGGACCAACGACCTGTGACAGAGCTTGTCGAAGGGTGCTGACCACCTCAGCGCTCGATCCCGCGCGCTCTTCGTCATCCGGCCAGTACCGAGCGGCTACAAATACAGCAATGACAATGTTTTCTTCCAGCATCAGATGCATGGTACCACTGGTCTCCCGGGTGTCGAGCCAGGTGCCCGGAAAGTCCAATAAGTTGATAAGAAAGTGTAAGAGCTCACCGCTTCACAATGAGCGAGCCATGTGAGAGAATACTCCCATGAGCCTGGAGCGATCGCTTGGGTTCCTGTTCGGACGTCACATCCCCTACTGTCGAGAAAACTTTCGGAAAACGTACGCGGACTACTACACTGTGCAGTACACCGCGGGTGGAGCGGTGAGGCTCGATCTCGATAACAACGAGTACGAGCCCCTACCGGGTCAGTTCTGGTCGGCACAGCCACCGCGCACCATGCATATTCGCCCTCGCGACCCCGACGGGTCTTGGGACCATCGCTACATCGCGTTTCGCGGCTGCCTTGCTCACGAGTGGTTTGCCGCGGGTCTGCTCCCGGTGGAGCCGGTTTTCGCCCGTGGCGACGCCGATTGGGCCCGGCGTTTTGACGATATCTTGCGGCTATCGCGCGAGACGGATGCCTGGTCTCAACTGCGTGCCATCGATACACTCGAGATTATTCTCGTGGACCTCGCACAGCAGCGGGCCGCGCGCGGCCCGCAAACACACCGGTGGTACCAAACCGTCGTAGAAGCGCTTACCGAATTCTCCTCCTGGCCGGTGGACTATGAGAAACTGGCTGAATCGGCTGGCATGTCCTATTCCACGCTGTATCGCCGTTTTCATGCACTGACAGGTATGGCGCTGCACCAGTTTGCACTCGCAGCGCGGATGTCGGAGGCCCAGCGACTTCTTGCCGACAGCGATCTCCCTGTCAAGGAAATAGCTCGACGGCTGAGCTTTCGGGACCTATACTACTTTTCTCGCAGATTCAAACGTCAGGTGGGCGCGTCACCACGGGAGTTCCGTGCTAGCTTTCGGCTGCAGCGTGACGGTGAGCGCCACTGGACCCCGCATCCAGGACGACAGGTACCTGCAGAAAAGGCGCCGGTATTGGAGGACAGATGAGCGAAGCACCAGCAATCAAAACAACCGTTGTAGGAAGCTATCCCGTACCTGAGTGGCTCCGTTTGGTAGCGAATACGCCGAACTTACGGGATGCGATCATGGCGGTAATCACCACTCAGGAGCTTTCCGGGATAGACGTTGTCTCCGATGGAGAGCTTAGTCGCTTCGACGTCAACCATCCCGAAACAAACGGTATGATCGAGAGCTTTGTGATCCCGCTGGACGGGGTTCACACCGACTTCACCCGCGAGGAGCTCGCCGGTTTTCGCGCTCAGCAGGGAATGGGTTTTCGAAGCAAGCCGGCGGGAGTCGTTCGTGAGCGCGTCGGAGAAGGCCGGCTGCCGCTGGTTGACCAGTATAGATTCGCGAAGCCGCTCGCTCGTCATGACCTCAAGTGCACCGTGACCTCTCCGTATATGCTGGCCAAAACCCTCTACGACACCTACTATCGCGACCTTCGCAAGCTCACGTGGGATATCTCGGAAGCCCTTAAGGCACAGGTTGCTCAGATCGAGGCTCCGGTGATACAGCTTGATGAAGCCAACCTACCCGGGCACCCGGAGGATGCGTTTTGGTTGCATGAGGCCGTCAACAATGTCTTCGACGCAATCGAAGGTGAGCGGGCGCTGCACCTGTGTTTCGGAAACTACGGAGGACAATCCATTCAATCGGGTTTCTGGGAGAACATCATCCCCTTCTTGAATGAGCTGCATGTGAATCATCTTGTTCTCGAGTTCGCGCGTCGCGGCTACGAGGAGCTTCCGAAGTTCAAGGAATTGCGCCCGGACATCACTCTCGGTGTAGGGGTTATCGATATCAAGGACAATGAGGTGGAATCTCCGGACACCGTCGCGCGACGTATCGGCAACGCGGTGGAGGTGCTCGGAGAGCAGCGCGTCAAATGGGTACATCCCGATTGCGGCTTCTGGATGCTGCATCGAAGTGTAGCCGACGCCAAGATGCGCGCACTCGTCGCGGGGCGCGACATTGCGATCGGGGCTACGTAGCAGAGCCCTCGCGGCCCTTTGGCGAGACAGCCTCCTCCCGCACAACCTCGTCCCGGTGAGAGCGACGAACCGCTGCCAGGTCACGGCCGGGGGGTCCACCGTAGCGTCGACGGTAGAGCCGGTAGAAGTGGCTTATATCATTGAAACCGCTCGAGAAAGCCGCTCCGGTAATTGTATTGCCACCGCGCTGAAGCAGATCCCGGGCGTACTCCAGGCGCCTGTCCGTGAGCTCCTGTACGAAACTGCGTCCCGAAATCTCACGAACGAGGTCGGAAAACCGTCTGCGTGACAGTTCGACCTCCGTCGCCGCGCGGTCGAGGGTCCACTCCTCCCACGGATAAGCTGCGAGATCCTCCAGCAGGCTCCGCACCCTGTTCTCCGCGGGGCTCTGCTCGGCGCCGATCGGAAGCCGGGACAATCGCAGCACGATACGCCCGGCGGCGGTTGCAATGCTGAGTCTGTCGCTGTCGCCGCGAAGCTCCGCCGGCCGGAGTGCACCTCGCACGAGCTGGGCGAGCTCGCCCAGCGTGGTTTGAGAGAGGTGGGTAAAGGCGGCTCGCCCCAGTAATCTGGCCCAGGTCTCGGCGAGACCGGGAATGCTTTCGAGAAAATTCTCAGACATACCTAGGATGAAGAGCGTTGCCTGACGGGAGTCTTGAATGGAATGCTCGGTTCCCGCGCCTACGGCTCTGAAGCTGCCTGCAGGAAGATCCTCGGTTCCGCGCCAATCGCGAAACTGAATGCAGCCGGATGCTACGAGAAGCAGTTTGGCGTACGGGTCTCGACGGGGTCCGAGCTTGAACCCGGGCGCGTGGGCGCTTTCGGCGAACGCCACCCCATCCGGATGAAGGGACAACTCAACCGGTACACTCTGATGCTTCATGACGTCGATAGGGTAGCACGGGTTGCCCGATCCGCAAAACAGACTCGCGCGATACACCAAGACCGCGTCCGCGCGGGGCCATTATGCTACGCGGAGGAGGTGAGACGGGATGAGTACCAAGACTTACGCGCGGGCCGGAAACGGTATCGCGGTTTTCGAGTTGGCGGATCTCCTGCGCCGAGCGGCATATGTGGAAAAAGCGATGCTGCGGCAGCAAAGCGGCTGGTTTCTGAGGCTTCCCGCCTGGGAGGATAAGCACACGTTCGGATATCACATCTGGAACCACGCCGAACATGCCGGATGGCTCATGGACAGGTTGAGGTATCTTCGGGGCGGCAATCCGGATGCGAGCGTCGACCCTGCTCTGAGAAAGGCCGTGGACACGGCACTTCACGCCCCGGATCCCGAAAGCTACATCATGGGCGCCTACATGGTTCTGAAAAAGGCGTTGAAGGAGTTCTACCAACACCTTCTCGAAGAATGTGATCCGGTGGCGAATGCCTTCGATATTCGCATGGTTCGGCGTATTCTTCCCGAGCTCGAAGAGCAGATCGAATGGGCCGAGGAAAGGCTTCGCGAGAACAGTGAGAGCTCTTCGTCGCATTACTGGGCACAACACATTTCGGACCTGCTCAGAGACGCCGGCGGAATTGCAGGAGACAGCTCGGGCGCACCTCAAACTGGCAGCCCCGAAGCCGAGGCAACCTCGACTGCGACGGTACAACCACGAACCTTCGGTTTGCCCGGCCATATCGTCTTCGATAAACGCATCACGGCCGAACCCCTCATGCCTCACGAAGAGAAGGAACAGCTCCCCTTCGATCAGGCGGTGCTTGAGCAATTCCGGGTCTTCTTCAATGAGATCTACGCTGCGAGTATCCTGGCAACGATCGTGCACGATTCCTTCGAGCAGGACATGAGCTGGGATATGATCCATTGGTTCTCGCGTCACTTCTGGGATGAGATACGTCATTCCCAGTTCGGCTCTTCGCGACTGCAGGAGCTCGGAAGCGCTCCGGACCGCTGCAATCAGCAGCTCTATCGAAACAGCGTGCAACTACCGCTGCTGCATCGGATCACCTACCTGGCGCTGGTCCTCGAGTTCGGCTACATGCCCCGCAAGAAACCGCGGTTTCAACAGTACGGGGAACAGGGAGATATGCGCAGCCGGCTGTTTGCAGATCACGACTGGTCCGACGAGATGAACCATGTGCGAAACGCGCGAGCATGGCTCCAGACCCTGCTCGAGGACGACGCGCGAGACGTCGAGCAGCTGAAAGAAGAGACAATCAAGAAAGTAGAAACCATCGTCGGCGGCCCCGTGAAGTCAGCCTCACCCTGGTAGGGCTTGTTGAAGCGTCCGCCCGGAAACAGATGTTTCCGAACTGCTGGAGGGCAAAGAGCTTCGCCGCATGCTCGGAGTTCTCGAACTCGTACGAGGTCGTCTGGTAGATCGGCACCACTCGCGAGGCTGGCGGCCGCACGGCGCTGCGGGCAATAGAGTAGGAGGCGGGGTCACCCCCGCCGTCCTCTCACACCACCGTACGTACGGTTCCGTATACGGCGGTTCTACAACAATTAAGACACCGGAACCACGGCGTCAACGAACGAAAAGAGACTAAGGCGGTCGAAGTACCGTTTCGGAAAGGCGAGGTGCATGTGTCGGGCACCGGCGTTCCACCAGGCCCCTCGCCCATTAAGGGAGGAGCGGCGGGCGGTGTCGGCGTCGACACCCCGGGCGCGGAGATGGCGAGCGCGAGGGCTTGACAAATTGTAAATGCCAGTTACAATTTATCACAGTGATACACCGCACTGCTGCCGAAACCTTGCGCTCACTGTCACGGGGATTTCCCGTCGTCGGCGTTGTCGGCCCTCGTCAGTCCGGCAAGACGACACTCGCTCGGGCCGTCTTCGATTACCTGCCGTATGTGTCGTTGGAGAACCCGGATGTCCGCGAGTTCGCGCGTACGGATCCGCGCGGGTTCCTGTCACAGTACCGGGGCGGTGCCGTGTTCGACGAGGTACAACGGGCACCAGGCATCCTTTCGTACTTGCAGCAGATAGTTGATGAATCGAAGGCACTCGGGCGGTTCGTTCTGACCGGCTCGCAGCAGTACAACCTCCGCGCCGACATCGCACAGTCCCTTGCCGGCCGCGTCGGGAGCGTCACGCTCCTGCCCTTCTCGGTCGCTGAGCTGGGAAACGCAGGCCTGATGCCGATCGAACGCGATCAGCTCATACTGCAGGGGCTATATCCACCCGTTTATGATCGCCCCGTGGAACCGCAGGTCTGGTACGAGAACTACGTGTCTTCCTATGTGGAGCGGGATGTTCGCCAGATTCTTGCCGTGAAGGATCTGAACCGCTTTCAATCCTTCGTCCGATTATGTGCCGGACGAACCGGGCAGATTCTGAACCTCTCGAACCTCGGCGATGACGCCGGGGTCTCGCACAATACGGCCCGGGAGTGGAT
The DNA here is from genome assembly GCA_964631585.1 of uncultured Spirochaetaceae bacterium. GTDB lineage: Bacteria > Spirochaetota > Spirochaetia > DSM-27196 > PWMO01 > JAAAOH01. The sequence goes on from CAZVXU010000017.1 coordinate 24,064, forward strand.
GGCCGTTCTCGAAGCGGCCTTCCTCGTACATCGGCTCCATCCCTACTATAGATCGTTCTCCAAGCGCCTCATCAAGACGCCGAAACTGTACTTCACCGATGCCGGCCTGGCTGCCTGGCTCCTGGGTATCCACACTGTGGAGCAGCTCGCTTCCCACCCCCTGCGGGGCGCGCTCTTTGAGACGTTTATAGTTGGGGAGCTTCTCAAGAGCCGCCTGAATGCCGCGCAGTCTGCCTCGCTGTACTTCTGGCGCGAGCACGGGGGCTTCGAAATCGATGCCGTGATTGAAGAAGGCCCCTGGCTGCATCCCGTGGAGATCAAGAGCGGCTCGACCGCCACGAACGACATGTCACGGAGCCTGCGCCGATGGCCCGAGATTGCCGGGGAGGCCGCCGGCAGGGGTACGCTCGTGTACGGCGGAGACGAAGAGCAGAAACGCAGCGACTACGACCTGCGACCGTGGCACGATCCGCTTCCCGACGTCCTGCGCTCGCGCTGACCTCGGGTTGACCTCCTGTCGGGCTCAGGTCGCGGGCCCGGCATGCGCCGTGCGAAGCAGCGCCGGGAACTCGCTCCAGTGTGTGATGATCCCGACCGCCTCCGGGGCCGCGCCCTCCACGCCGACACGGTTGTACCACACCGGCGTGATCCCCGCCGAAACGGCTCCGGCCACATCGAACTGGAGACTGTTTCCCACGTACCACGTTCGCTCCGGCGCTACGCCGGCCCGCTGCAGGCCCACCCGAAAGATCTGCGGATGCGGTTTTCGCAGACCGTAGTCGGCGGTGGATATCAGGAACTCGAAGTACTGAAACAGTCCGTGCTTTTCGAGCTCGTGGCGAAGCACCTCGCCGGAGAAGGAGGCGTTGCTCACAACGCCCATTCTCACGCCGGTCTCCCGTACCGCCGCGAGGGCGTCCTCCACTCCCGGCTCGGGAACGAACTCGAAGGCCGCGTCCCAGTAGCGACGTTCGAGCTCCGCCTCCGAAAGCTCGAAACGGACCCCCAGAGAGTCGTAAAGCATCCGGTGAAACACCCGCTGGGAGTACTCGAGTGAGGAGTCGTTCGCGCGGCGGCCGAACTCGATGTTGAGCTCGCGAGCAAGGGCGACGGCCTCGTCCACGGTGGCGCCGTTACGGTGCGCGGCTGCGTCGAGCATCGCCTCGACTCCCGCTTCGACGCGGTAGGTGCGCGCAACGATGAGTGTGTCCCCGAGATCGAAGAGCACCGCCTGGGGTTTTCGTGGCATGGATGGTCCTCCCCCGATATGCCGGTGGATGATTCCCGGCGTAGCTCCGTCAAAGGAGCGTTTTTGTTGCGTTCCCCAGGGTGAAGAGCGCCTTGTGGGCCAGGTGGAGATCCTGCGGACCGAACCCGCGGTCTTTCATCCAGCGGTAGTAGAGTAGATGATCGTCGCTGCTCGGCGATTTAATCTTCGAAGCCGACAGGCTGTACCCGTGGCGGTAGACCTTGTGGGCCCGGGTCACCTGCTTGTTAACCAGAGGCTCCCGTCCGCCGGAGGCGATGTGCCGTCCGAGTGCGTACCAGGCTTTCACCGCCCCGTCTTCCCGGTACTCTGCACCGTTCACGTAATCGCGCACCCCGATCAGCAGGTAGCGCAGGCGCTTGACCTCGCCCGCCTGCCAGAGCGCACCGTAGAGGAACCACACCAAACCCGCGTCCCCGTCTGCCGACTGCCCCCGGACAAAGGCGGCTTTGTCGTCGGCATCGAGGAACCCCTCGAGACGGGCCAGTCCCTCCTCCGTAATCGGATCGCCGCCCGGCATCGCCGGATACTTGGACTCGTCGTAGGCGTAGGGGCCAAGATCTCGGTCATGGCAGACCTGATTGGAAAGCAGCACAAGCGTGCCGGTATCTCCCGCCTCGAGCACCTCGAAGACCCGGGGGTAGTACGAAAGGAGTGCTTTCTTGAGGCGGGACTTGGAGGGTTTCATGGGAGCTCGGCTACGGTAGCGGGTCGATTCCGTTCTCCGATGTTATTCCGTTTATATACCAAGAGCTTCGAGCCAGCGGACCGTCTTTGTCCTCCTTCATTTTGAAGCGCCAAGTGTCCGGGGAAGGGTGCTGGCTGTCGTATACATTCTCGACCGTGACGTCGCGATTATCGCCGGAATTGCTTACGTTCGTGAAATTGTAATCCGGCCCGTCAAGAACACTCTCCCAATAGCTTCGGTCTCTCGCGGCGCTTCGCTTTCCGTTGTCCGGATGAATGTGTTCGTACAAGCTTTCCCAGTTGTCCTTCTTCAAATCACTTTCGAAATCGTCAATGCGCTGCTCTATGGACACTTCGGGGCCTGATAAGCTGCATCCGGCAGCGAAAAGGATCATAAGCGCAATTGCGAGAGCAAGGGAAAGAACCGTTCCGCGTTTCATGGATCACCTCCGGTGATTCAAATGTCGGTCTCCGTAAGGCGGGGAACGACGGAATCCTCATAGTCGGCGAGGATTGCATTGTACAGACGCAGAAAATCCGCATACACCGGATTCGACAGGTCTCCTATGTAGCGTGTTTTCATCTGCATGTATAACTTTCCAACCACGAATCGACGCATCGATAATGCAGAGAGCGCATAATACCGATAGTTGAGCACGAGTGTTGCTGTTCGCTCTGACACCGGAACGAGCTCTTCGGTCCTGAACCGCTGTACAGTATCTTCGTCCGCCGACTCTCTTAAGCGCCCGATTTCCTCGCGTAGCGCCAGTTGCTCCTCTCTCGATTCCTCGTATAGTTCATAGGTTTCTGCGAGCTGCTCCGCAAAGTAGTTCAACCGCTCCTCAATCCGCACCAACCCCTCCAGCGGATCCTCGAGAAACG
>CAZVXU010000018.1:0-26723 GCA_964631585.1 uncultured Spirochaetaceae bacterium
ACATCCACGATAACGAGGACCCGGACGAGATGAACGCCTTTCGAAAACTCATACGGAAGCGCGTGCCGTTCTTTCGCCGCGGATATTTTGCCGCGTATCTGCTCAAGCACTACGGCGCCCCGTCGAAATCCGGCAAGCCGTCGAAGCCGACAAGACCGAGCAAGCAGACAGACAAGACCGGAGACTTCGCCACGGTATTCGTCGGCGTGGGAAAGAACCGCAAGGTATTCCCGCGGGACCTCATCCAGCTCTTCACCAGTGTTGACGGCGTGACCTCCGACGACATCGGGCAGATCAAGATCCTCGACAAGTACTCCTTCATCGAGCTCTCGAAGGGCAAGGCTCAATCGGCGATCGACGAGCTCAGCGGCAAGGAATACCGCGGCCGAAAGCTCAACGTGAACTACGCTCGAAAGGTCGACTGACTCGGGGCACAGGCGCCCGGGAGTATCAGCGTTCGAGAGAGTCCTGGTCAGAACATTACGCGGCTGACGAGCAGCAGGGCAATATAGAAGTTGATACCCGCCCCGACGAGCAGGCTTGCAACAGCCGAAATCTCGTAGAGCTGCGCCGTTCGCTGGGACCGGCGGGCGAGACGGGACGGCTCCCCCGGTATGACGAGCAATCCCGCCATCGGATCATTCGGTCGCCGGGTTTCCTCCGCGCCGGATGGCGGCGCACCCGCCCCGGCGGCGTCCCCCGGTCTTCCAAAGACGAAATAGCGAGCCGGCTCGCGCGCCCGAGCCGGCTCGGCCTCGGCCACGCTCACATCCAGCCGTTGCGCGCCGGCACGGACGAGCTCGGCGGCGGCCGCCGCGTCGACGGTGCACATCACGTAGCGCTCGCCGTCGGGAAGCAGCGTCTCGCCGCGTGCATCGAAGTCGTGGCGAAGCGGCAACCGCAGGATGTCGCGCTCGGCGCGAAGATAGCGCCCGCGGCGCCACATGCGGCGGTACAAAGGAAACGAGATGAACCCCGGCGGCAGCAGAGGCAGTATCGGAATCAGGGCACAACTGACCGCCAGTATCGCCGCGCCCCCGTCTGCAGGTATGCGCAGCAGGATGTAGGCGGCGAGCAGAAGCGCCAGAGAGCCGACCGCGAGCGACGCGGGAGTGAGCAGGTTCCAGTATTCGTTCCGCTGCCGGCCGGTCCACACCGAGTGCTGCAGCACTTCCTCGTCCGGCCCGTCATAGAGGATGAGCAAAAGCTCATCGCCGGCCGCTTCCGCACGAAAGACCGGGCGATCTCCCTCCAGGCGTAGCGGTCCGGCCACGAAGACCGGTGTGCGCTCGGGAAGCGTCGTCAGACGGGACCACGGAACGCGGTCGGGGGTTTCCTCTGAAAAGGGCTGCGAGGGCTGTTCCCGCGCCCCCGCTGCAGGAAGCAGGTAGGCGGTAGTCCGGGCGACATCTGCTGCAACGGAGATCGCCCCATCGTTGAGCCATATCACATCATCATCTTCGATGGCTTCGAGGCGACCGAAGAAACGGTAGCGCCCCGCGCCTCCGGCCGTCCTCCGCAGTTGCGAGAGAGCCGTGTAGGTCACCGTCGGCGCGAGCGCTGAGCCTACCACTGCCCTGCGAAACCGCCGCCATCGCCTGCGGACGGAGACAGCACCGGCGCCGGGTATGATAATGAAAAACGTACATGCGAGTCCGAAGACCAGATACCAGGAACTCATCTTGTGAAACGCCGCCGACTAGGGTAGGGTGATAGTATCATGGTAGAGCGAATGGTCGTAGAGCCCGTACACACCAACGTGTACGCCTTCGCCACGGCGAAGAAGGAATGCATCGTGATCGACCCCGGCGCCGACGGCCCGGCCATCGTTCGACGCCTCGAGGCCATGAACATGAAGCCCAAAGCAATCCTGTTGACCCACGGGCACCTCGATCACTCCTCGGCGGTCCGTTACATCCAGGATCACTATGAAGAAGAGGTCCCGCTCGCAATCCACAAAGCCGACGCGAAGATGCTCGGCAAGAAAGCGCTGAACCTCCACCACGAGCTCTTTGCCGGAATGGGCCCGGATGGCGAGGCGCTGTTCCAGGAACTCTATACACCCCTGCCGGAGGCGGACATAAAGCTCGTCGACGGGGACACCATCCTCGAGACCGACCTCACCGTCATCCATACGCCCGGACATACCCCCGGTAGTGTCTGCTTTTACTCCGAAGAGGAGAGGGCGGTGTTTACCGGTGACACCCTGTTCTTCAAGGACATCGGCACCACCGACGCCGGCAAGGCAAACCGCAAGCAGCTGCTGAAAAGCATCACCGAGCGACTGCTCACGCTGCCCCCTGAGACACGGCTCTACCCGGCTCACGGTCCCCTGTCCACCATCGAGCGTGAAGTAAAGAATAATCCGGTGTTGCGCAAAGAAGGGGTGATCTGAGACGGGCTAGACGAGGCCGTTGAGAATATTCCCGAGTGAGTCCGCCTGACCGGCATACCCTGATGCGGAGAGTTGCTGTAGCACCTGATGCAGCTGAGCGGAATAACGTTCGATCATGGCGTCCACCTGCTCGGCGGAGGCGCCGTCGTCATCTGCGGTAAAGCGCTCGACGCTCTTCATGCGGGCGAGCCTCTCGATGAGGCTATCGAGGACCTGCAGCTTCTGTATGCTGAAGCCGCCACCCTCCCCGGACGGAGGAACTCCCTGAATGTGTTTCAGCCGCGCGTAACCCAGCGGCCCGTTTACCGGAAGCGCAAGCTTTCCCATGCCGTAGCGCGCCCTCACCAGGCTGGTCACGGGTACCGTCTGCGGTCCATTTGAAATACTTGCATCAAGCATTTCTCCATCCTCCATCTACATGTATCGGAAGATGGAGGACGGACCTTAGTGATGCTGGGAATAATGTTCATGGCCGGGGCGCGGCAGCGTGTCGGGGGCGCGGCGGGGCGCGGCAGCGTGCCCGGGGCACGAAGGCCCACCCGGGTCGCAGCGCGTCAGCGGTTGCGGCGCTCGAGCTCGTTCTGGTATTCGATGCGGTACAGCGCGTAGGGGATTGCCTCGAGGCGCTCCTTCGGAATCGGTTTTCCGCTCTTGAGGCAGATGCCGTACTTCCCGGCCTCTATGCGTGCGAGCGCTGCATCGATCAGGTTCAAACGCTTCATTTCCTGCGCGCCCAGCGCGTCGAGGACACGCTTATCTACGTCGGTGCTCGCGATATCAACGAGATCCTTCGAGTCATCGGTGTCTATGATATTCTGAAAATCCTCATTCTCCGCCATGAGATTCTCGAGGATCTCCTTCTTCATGTCGAGAAGCTTCTGCTTCATGCGCTCAACGAACTCTTTGTCCATCTCATCCCTCTGCTGAAAAGTGGCGCCTCACAGTGATAGAAAGGTGGGGAAAAGTCAACACATTTCAGTGTGCGCGGAAGCATATCCGGCAGGGAACGGAGAACCTGCGTTGACAAAGCCCGCAGTTTCACATAACGTTACGCTAACGAAATTTATGCGGCCCCAGGAGGTTTCGTGGCCAAAGAAGAAGCCATTGAAGTCGAAGGCATCGTGAAGGAATCACTTCCCAATACGATGTTTCGCGTTGAACTGAAGAATGGACACCTGATCCTCGCCCATCTCTCGGGCAAGATGCGCAAACACTACATTCGCATCGTACCCGGAGACAAGGTGAAAGTGGCACTCTCCCCCTACGACCTCAACCGCGGTCGCATCGTCTACCGAGAACGATGACGTAGCACCACCCACAGGGCCCCGGAGCCGCCGTCACGCTGCTTCGGCGTACCCATCGCCCCGGTATCGGGGTGCTTTTCGATAAACCGGCGAACAGCCGCACCGAGCACACCACCGTTCTGCGAGTGCAGACCCTTGCCGTGGACTACGAGCACTTTTCGATAGCCCGCGGCGAGCCCCGCCTCGATGAAGCGCCCGGTGGCCGCGAGCGCCTCTTCTACGGTCAAACCGTGCAGGTCGATCTCGTCCTCAATGGGCAGTGATGCCGGACGCGGGCCCGCGCCGGTCGTGCCCGCCGCGCCGCCGGGCACGTCGGCATCCTGCTTTTCGGCAGGGTCCGGTGGATAACGGTCGAGAAGTGACTCGAGGTGCTCGCGCCGCCGCCGCTGCGTCTCGCTGTCCGCGCGGCGCTCGTTCTCTTCCCACTGCCTGAGGATGTCCTCGAAACTCATCGCCTGCTCACCAGTAACATACTCTCGTCCATCCACCCCTCAACTCCGAACCCGGTTCGTATCAGGCGATAATCGGCGTATTGATCCAGCGGTTCCACGGCGGTGCCCGCCGGCACGGTGAGCCACTGTTTCGCCTCCGCCACCGGCACCTGCTTGAGGACGGCCTCCTGCTGCTGCACCACCGCAGTCGGGCGCGCCGCACCGTGCACCGCATATACCATAAGCACACCTGCGGCGATCATCAACAGCAGCGTGGAAATGAAGCCGATGGCGTAACGCGCATCGCCTCCCCGCTTGAGGGCGAACGCAAGGCCGCCCAACAGATAAGCGAGCACGAAAAGCGTCACCAGTGCCACGTCGGGATGGAAACGAGCCTTTGCCTCCACCTGGCGATCCAGCCCGTACTGATCCTCTACCCAGGCAAGCCCGGCACGCGCGTCCTCGAACATGGGGCGGATGCGCAGTGCCTCCCGCAACGCGTAGACACTCTGTCCCCGCTCGTCGGCGAGATAGGCGGCGTAGCCGAGGTTGTAGAGAATCCCCGGGCTGCGGGGGTAGTCTTCGTAGAGCGTTTCGAGACGCCACATCGCCTCGGCGAGCCGTCCGCCGTCGAGCGCGGAAACCGACAGCTCGAGCTCTTCTTCGGGCAGGTCACGCACCGGCGCGGCGGCAACGAGCACGAACGCGAGCGGCACGAGCAGCAGCGAGATCATGCCCGTGCGCTTGGCCGCCACACCCGCCCAGGAGAGCACGATGAGAAGGAGCGGCGGGAGGAACACAAGATAGAAGGCAGGGATGCGGTACATCTCCACCGGCTGTACGCGCTGAATCTCAGCGACTCCGAGGGGCCCGAAGGGTGTGCTCTCCCGCGCCTGAGCCACGGTCGCCTCGGCAGCCTGTACGTCGAGCGTGAAACGATAGGGCCCCTGACTCCGGGTCCGTCCGGTGTCAGGATCCAGCCAGTAGAAGCGCTCTACCACTATCTCGTGCTCGCCCGGCTGCCGGGGCGCCACGCGTAGTCGCAGCTCGCGCGAGCCGACCAACCCCGAGGCCACGGGGGCGACCTCGCTCTGCTCGCCGACGGAACCGATCGTCATCTCTCCGGCATCCACCTCGGGAAAACGGAAGAAGTCGAGGTTGCCGGTTCCTTCGGCCCGCATGGTGAGGACGGCGGTGTCTCCTTCGGTGAGCAGCGTTTCGGAGAGCTCGGCGGAAAACCGATAGTTGCCGACTGCAAGGGTCGTACGGACCTCTTCGGGGAGGGGCTGTACGCCCACCGTAAGGGCCTCCGCCCGACGCGCCATCTCTCCGCGACCGACAAGGGCCGGGGGAATACGAAGCTCGCCGGGCCCCGACGGCGTCATGAGAAATGTTGCAACCGGGTATCTGAGCAGCTCGACCCCGGAGACGACTTCGCTCGCCACTGACCCGAGGCCCTGCACCTCCTCGAAAACCGCACCGGTGGGAGGCTCCACATCGATGGTGGCCGGGAAAGAGAAGCTCGTGGCCTTCTCTATCTCGAGGTATACGGGAACGGTCTCTCCCTCGTACACGGTCTCGGCCGGCAGATGCCAGGCAGCATCGAAGGGCACGCGGGGATCGGCGCTCGACAAACCGATCTCGACGAGATGGCGCTCGGTCTGCCAGGTGGCGCCCTGCCGGTCGGTGAGCTGAATCGGCTCGAGAATCACACGCCCCGCCGCATCCGCGCGAAAGGGTATCTCGATCTCTATGCGGCGTCGGCTGAGCCCGGGGAAGCCGGTCTGCTCGACTTCGACGATGGATGCGCCGGAGAGCTTGGTGATCGCCTCCGAATACTCCGGCTCTTCGAGGGAGAGCTCGGCAGCCGGCAGGTCCGACGCCCGGATAACAAGGGAGAACCGATCACCCACGGTGATTCGGGAGGGTTCCACGGTGGAATCGAGCTCCTCCTGAGCCGGCAGGGCCTGCGGTGCTGTAAGCGTCACTGCGAGAAGAACGAGACCCGCTACCAGGCGGGCATGTCCGGCTCGTCTTCGACCTGTTCCGTGGCAAACCACCGGCTTCCCTCCTTTCTCCTGATGTACTCCAGTATTCGTACCGACTGTGCCGACGGCGCGCCGTCGCTCCCGGCCTCGGAGGCATCCCCCCGTACTACCTGTTCGCTCGCCCGGATCTTTTCCAGGGCCAGCTCCAGATTCACTTTGGCGTCAACGCTTCCGGGGTCTATCTCGAGGGCGCGCTTGAACTGGGTGTAGGCATCCTGGTACCGCCCGCGCTCATAGTAGAACACCCCCTTGTTGAAGGTAACACCGAAGAGAATGTCCGCATCGCCGCTTTCCTGAGCGCGCTGCCACATGCCGAGCGCCGCCTGCACTTCGCCGAGGGCATAGTAGACGTTTCCGAGGTTGTAGGCGATCTGGGCGCGATACTCGTCGTTCTCCCAGGCACGCAGATAGTCGACGGTCGCCCGCTGGAACCTGCCCTGCCCGTAGGCATAGTTTCCCCGTATAACGCGAAGATGAGACTCCGCACCGCACCCCGAAAGGAGCACTACGGCAGCCGCCGCTATGAGCATTCGTCTCATACGATACCCTTCCATCGAAAAACCCGCACGAAGACACTGAGCGACAGCGCAATCACCGCGAAGATCAAAAAGACGCGGAACCGTGGCACCGAGACCAGGCGAAAGCCCTCCCGCTCACGCCGATCCTCGAACCCGCGGATCTCTCGCATGAGCCCTCCGAACGCCTCACCACCGGAGCCCCGGAACGCGGACCCGCCCGAGGCGCGGGCGATGTCCTCCATGATACCGGGATCCGCGCGGCTCAACACCACGTTTCCCTCGAAGTCGGTGAGGCGGTTGCCGTCGGAGAGGGTGATCGTCGAGCCCTCTGTGGAGCCGAAGGTCACGGCAAACACGGGCACACCGGCGGATCCCGCCACCTCGGCAGGCCGCAGCGGATTTCCGCGGTGCTGCTCGCCGTCGGAGAGAAGGACGAGTACGCGATTGCGGTTCGCCCCCTCGGGGAAGGCGGCAAAGGCGGCATCGAGGCCCTGCTCGAGGTCCGTTCCCGCAGCGGAAAGCACCTCCGTCCCCAGTGAGCTGATGAATGAGTCCACCGCAACCCTGTCCTCGGTCACCGGCACCGTCCGTAGCGCCTGCCCTGCAAACACGACAATGCCGAAGCGCGCCGTCGGCAGATCCTGCACGATGCCCTGCATCACCTCGCGCGCCTCGATGATGCGCCCCGTCTGGTCACCGTCGTTCGCCAGCATGCTGCGGGAAACATCGACCGCAAACACCACGTCGAGCCCGCTGCGATCCTCCTCCACCGATCGTTGCCCCCAGGAAAAACCCGCCAGCGCGAGGATGGAGAAGGCGATGGCCAGCATGAAGAAAAACGACGAGAAGAACCACTTCACCAGGTACACCGTGAGCACCGACTCGCGGCGGTCGCCGGCGAGCAGACCGAGGTCGTGCCGGCCATTTCGGAACTGGTAGAACTGCAGCGCCGCGAGAGGAATCAGCGCGAGAAGCAGCCACAGAACGCGGGGATACTCGATACTCATAGCACCTCCCGCAGCAGGAGCTTTCGAATGAAGAAGTCGAGGAGAAGTGCCCCGAGTGCGAAAATGATGAGCAGACGGTGGCGCGGCTCGGTGTTGACCTCGATCCGCACGCGCTTCTCGGTTGCCTCGATGGAATCGATGGCCTCGAACACCGACTCGAGTGTGCCGCTCGTTCCGGCATAGAAGTAGGCACCGCCGGAAAGCTCGGCGATCTCGCGAAGGATTGCCTCGTCGAATCCTCCCTCGAACGTGCCGCGGTAGACCTGCCCGGTCTGCGGGTCGGTGAACTCGATAGGCGCCTCGGTCTCGCTGCCAATGCCGATCGTGTAGATCCGGATCCCGATCTCGGTCGCAACCCGTGCAGCCGTCTCGGGGGGCACCTCCCCGGCGTTGTTCTCCCCATCGGTGAGGAGAATCATCACTTTCTCCGGCGCATCGCTCGAACGAAGGTGCAGTGCGCCCAGCGCGATGCCCATGCCGATGGCGGTCCCGTCGCCGAGCTCCATGATGCGCAGGCCCTCCAGGGCCTCGGCGAGCTTAGTATAGTCGGTGGTGGGCGGCACGCGAAGGGCCGCCTCCGCACCGAAACTCACCAGGCCGATGGAATCGTTCTCGCGTCGCTCGACGAAGCGGCGGATGGTGTCACGAGCGCTCTCGAAGCGGTGCACCGGCGCGAAGTCCCGGGCTGCCATGCTCGGCGACTCGTCGAGCACGATCATGATGTCGATCCCGCGATTGAGAAACACCCGCTCGCGGGTCACATCGGCCGGCCCGCCGAGCGCAAGCACCAGGGCGACGACCGCGGACCAGAAGGAGATGACGGCCAGCGCGAAGACCGCGCGACGGGCGAAAAAGCTCGGTACGAATCCCCGCGCGTTCCACACACGGTAGGCGAACGGAAGCTTCCCTCCGCGCTGCGGCCAGAAGTGGCGGAAGTAGACTCCCACGGGTAGGAGAAGCAGCAGGAAGAGATAGCCGGGCGACTCAAACACCACCGTGAGCACCCCCCTTCTCGCGCGTGGTCTCCTCCCGCGTCCTGTTCCGCGGGTCGCGCTTTCGCTCTACATGGCGCAGCACCCGCATCACCGCCTCGAGGTGATCGGAGCGGGCCCGGGTCGAGGCCCGCTGGCTGGCAAATTTCACCCGGTCGCCGAACTTGAACACTTCGAGAACCGCCCCGCGGTCTTCCTCGGTGGGGATATAGTGCTCGAGCTCCCCGGCGAGCTCCTCTGTTGTCGCGGAGAAGGCCTCGGAGTGCATCCGGCGGGAGAGGTAGGAGCGAAAGTCGGAGAGCAGCTGAATGTAGAAGTCACGATCGCTCATATCGTCCATCTCGTTCCCGAGCTGGCGCAGCGAGCGATTGATGCGGCGATAGGGAAGCGCGTCGCGGTATCGCCTCAACAGGTCTCTCAAGCGTCGCCTGCCCCACCTGAAGAAGGCGAACCACAGGGCGGGAACGAGCACCAGAACGGCGGCGGCAGCCGCCAAGAGCATACGCGTTGCGGGCAGCAGCAGCTGATCGCGGAGCGGCGTCAGTTTCGAGCGGTCTTCGTCAAGGATGGACGGCACGGGAACGTCTATGCCCCGCAGGTACACATCGCCGAGCTCCATCGCCGGCAGCGTCTGGGTCCCCGGCTGATAGGGGGTGAAAGACACGCGCAGCTCCCACCCGCCCGACACTTCGGCAAGCCGCACGCGGTGCAGAGTTCCCCATGCGATCGACGGCGACTCCGCCGGGAGTCGAGGGGCGGCTCCCGGCGAGGTGCGGAAGGCGACTCGCATCTCAACGCGGTCGCCCACGTAGAAGACCTGCGGGAGGAACGTGGTGCGCTCGATCTCCGCCTCCTGCGTATCCTCGCTCTGCGCCCCGGTCGGCGGCGCGGGCGAGAGAAACAGCGCAAGCACGAGCACCGGCGCCACGAGCACCGCCGGCAGCGCACGCGCGAGAAGCACCGCCGCGGCCGTGCCGAGCCGTGGGCGGGCGCGGTGCCGCCTCATCGGGATTTCCTCCTGCGAAAGAACTCGATGAGTCGGGCGACGGGGTCGTCCTCGGTGGATACCTCGAGCGTCGCGATACCGCGGCGGCGGCAGTCGCGCTGCCACTGCAGGCGCTGCACTTCCCAGTATTCGCGGTACTGCTTCCTGAACTTTCGCGAGCGCCCGGAGACGAGCATGGTGCGCCCCGTCTCGGGGTCCTCGAGCTGCACGAGACCGGTGCGCGGATACTCGAGATCCATGGGATCATAGATACGGACCGCTATCACGTCGTGGCGCCGCGCAAGAAGGCTCAGCTCCCTGAGATATCCGGTCGTCTTGAAGTCTGAGAGAACCACGCAGATGCCGCGACGCTTCAGCGCCTCGCCCGCCGCCCGCAGCGCCAGGGAGAGATCGGAGCCCGCCCCCCGGGGCTCGAAGGCGATCATGTCCTCCACGAGGCGCGTGGCGTGCTTTCTGCCCTTTACCGGGGGGACCCAGTGCTCGATTCGATCGGTGAAAAAGACAGCCCCCACTTTGTCGTTGTTCTGCACCGCCGCAAATGTCAGCAGCGAGAACAGGACGCTCTGCACCTCCCGGCGTGATTCATGCCGGGCGCCGACGTTGAGCGAGCCGGAGAGGTCGGCGATCATGAACAGGGTGAGCTCGCGCTCCTCGCGATAGGTCTTGGAGAAGGCACTCGCCATTCGCGCGCTTACGTTCCAGTCGATGAGACGTGCATCGTCGCCCTCGACGTATTCCCGCACCTCGTCGAACTCGATGCCGGGTCCCTTGAAAACCGAGCGATAGTTCCCCGCGAGGAGGCTCTCGACGAGCCTGTTGGAGAGAAGCTGCAGTTGTTTTACACGGGAGAGGATCCGCGCTCGGTCCATGAAAGCGTCCCGGTCGGCGCGTCGGTCCTAGGGGACCGGCACCGCCGAGAGAAGGTAGTTCACCACGTCGTCGGTCGTAAGCTCCTCGGCCTCCGCCTCGTAGGAGAGAACAATGCGATGACGGAGCACCGGCCGGGAGATCGACTTCACGTCTTCCGGCACCACATAATCCCGCCCCTCGAACAGGGCTTTCACCTTTGCACAGCGATAGAGGTAGATCGTCGCTCGCGGCGAGCCGCCGAACTCGATGTAGCGCGAGAACGAATGCCCACCCCGGCTCGTCTCACGGGAGGCGGTAACGAGGGCGACGATATATTCCTCAATCCGCTCATCCACCGAAACCCGGGACACGATGTCCTTCAGTTTGCGGATGTCGGGGCGAAAGAGCACCGGCTTGAGCTCGACCTCCTGCTGGATGCCGATGCGCCTGAGGATGGAGAGCTCCTCCTCGGCGGTCGGGTAATTGACGGTGAGCTTCATGAGGAAGCGATCGAGCTGCGCCTCCGGCAGAGGATATGTACCCTCCTGCTCGATGGGGTTCTGCGTGGCGAGCACGAAGAAGGGCTCAGGCAGCCCGTAGGTCTGGTCACCGATGGTCACCTGACGCTCCTCCATCGATTCGAGAAGCGCCGACTGCACCTTGGCGGGCGCGCGGTTTATTTCGTCCGCAAGCACGATGTTGGAGAACACCGGGCCCTTGCGGGGCACGAACTCACCGGTCTGCTGGCGGTAGACCATGTTTCCGACCAGGTCCGCCGGCAGGAGATCGGGGGTGAACTGTATGCGCTTGAAACTCGAATCGATCACCGCGCTGATCGTCTTCACCGCCAGGGTCTTCGCAAGCCCCGGCACTCCCTCGAGAAGGATGTGCCCGTTGGCAAGGATTCCCATCAACAAACCGTCTATCATCTCGGCCTGACCCACCACGGCGCGGGAGACCTCCTCGCGCACCCGTGCGAGCATCTTGCTCGCCTCCCGGATCTCCGCGTTGGCCTGGGTCGACTGAAGCTCACTCATATTGCATCTCTCACGTTCTGTAATCGGCGTTCTCTCGCACGTACTCGTAGGAGAGATCGGATCCGAGCACCTGCGCGGATCCGGCGCCACTGTCAAGCAAAATACTGATGGCCACCTCGCGCTCGTGCGGAGGATAGCCGACGGCGGTCGGGTCGGTGGATGCCGCCGACAGATACTCCGACAGCCGGCTTTCCTTCTCCCGGTCGAGCGCGAAGGCCCCGGCCTCGAACACGGTCTCCTCCCCTACTCTAACGCGCATCCGCTTTACATCCAGAGCAAGCCCGTTGTTTCCGGCGTAATCACCGACGGCCGATACGATGCGGCCAACGTTCGGGTCGTTTCCGTACACCGCCGCCTTCACCAGCGGCGAGTTCACCACCGCCTTCGCCACCGCCTTCGCGTCGGCACCGCTCGGCGCCCCGTCGACGCCCACCCGGATGACGTGCCCCGTGCCCTCGCCGTTACGCACGATGTCGGCGGCAAGCTCACGGCACACCCGCTCGAGGCCGGCCCGGAAGGTCTCGCGATCAGCCGGCGGTTTGCGGTTGGAGCTCATCGCGAGCACCGTATCGCTCGTGCTCTGATCGCCGTCGATGCTGATGCTGTTGAAGCTGCCGTCGACGACCTCTGCGAGGGCCCGCCGGAGCTCCTCGCGGGAAATGGTCACATCGGTGAGGATGAACACCAGCATCGTGCCCAGGTTCGGCTCCACCATCCCGGCGCCCTTGGCAACAGCGACGATGCGCCCGGCACCGACCTCCGCATGGCGCACCTTGGGGAAGGAGTCGGTGGTCATGATCGCCCGCGCCACGTCGACGCAGGGTCCGTCGTGGAGTCCCTCGGCAAGCTCGGGAAGCGCCGCCTTCATCTCGGACACCGGAAGCGACCACCCGA
Organism: uncultured Spirochaetaceae bacterium; assembly: GCA_964631585.1. Classification (GTDB taxonomy): domain Bacteria; phylum Spirochaetota; class Spirochaetia; order DSM-27196; family PWMO01; genus JAAAOH01. Next base: position 12,482 of record CAZVXU010000018.1, read on the forward strand.
TAACGCCGGTGGAGGCCGACAGGCAGTCTTCGGGATCAAGCCCGAGCCGGCGGGCGAGCTCCTCGGTGAGGCCGAGCGCGTCCTGTTTACCCGTGGGCGCGCACACGTTCGCTATCTTGTTGTTGACGAGGACCGCCTGCATCGTCTCACGTTCCATTCGCGCCCGTGCGATCTGGACCGGCGCGCCGGTAACCCGGTTGGAGGTAAACGCTCCGGCGAACACCTGCGTCGGCTCGTCGGCCAGAAGCAGGGCCAGGTTCATGACGTACGGTTCTTCGCTTGGTCGCTCGCGCGCTACGAAGGTCAGGCGGGTTGTTGAAACCCGAAACCCCTCCGGCAGCACCGACCGGGGGGTCAGGGTGTTCACATACTCCCTCTCACTGGTGAACACCGCCATTCCGCCCATTTATAGTACGATTGGATGCGCTTTGCAAGCCGACCGCGGGGCGGTAGGATAGGCGCATGCTCGAGTCAGTGCTTACCCCGCCAGCCGTCGTCGCGTTTGCGCTCGGAATCATTCTCGTGCTGCTGCTCGTACTTCTCGTCATGATGCTCCGCCGCCGACGGGTCCCCGAGGGTGACGAGGGCGGCGTGCTCTCCCGCCTCGAGGACGTCTCACGCTCCCTTTCGGAGCTCGAGCAGGTGTTCTCAGTGCCCCAGTCGCGCGGGGCGGTCGGTGAGACCCTGCTCTCCCGCCTCCTCGAGGACTGGTTGCCGAAGGGCACCTACGAGTTGCAGTACTCCTTCCGTGAAGGGACCCGCGTCGACGCCGTGGTGAAGCTCGGGCGCTACATGGTGCCGGTCGATGCGAAGTTCCCCTTCGAGGCGGCGAAGCGGGCCATGAAAAAGGGGACCGGCGGCGGCCGCGGCGAGCTTCGCACCGCCTTCATGCGCCACGTCAACGACATCGCCGAGCGCTACATTCGCCCCGACGAGGGCACCCTCGGCTTCGCCCTCATGTACATCCCCTCCGAGCGCGTCTACCAGTTTGTCTTCGTGGACCAGGGTGATGATCTCCTCGGCGAAGCGATGGGCCGCGGCGTGGTGCCGGTGAGCCCTTCGACGCTCTTTCTCTACCTGCAGACCGTCGCCTACGGGCTGCGCGGATTCGCGATCAGCAAAGACGCGCGCGCGCTCCTCTCCCGCTTCACCGCTGCCCGCACGGAGGGCGCCGAGCTCGCCAAGGCCCTCTCGGTCGCACAGACGCATCTGAAGAACCTGCACAAGTCTCTTTCGGAGGTGGACGACCGGGTGGAGCGGCTCACGCAGAAGCTCGACGTGTCGCAGGACGAGGAGGCGAGATGAGCGCCCGTGATCTCGGGTCCGCGGGGGCGGGCGCCGGCACCACCCCGGGAGCCGAAGACCCCGCCGCGGCCGCCGTCCGCGACGCCGCGGCCGACTTGTGCGTCCGCGTGGACAAGCTCTCCTTCGGCGCACCGGTCGCCCACGTCTACAATCCCCTCAGCTATGCCTGGGCGGCTCATGAGCAGTACATCCTGCGATACGCCTCGGCCCGGGTGCGAGTGGTATTCGTCGGGATGAATCCCGGCCCCTGGGGCATGGCGCAAACCGGCGTGCCCTTCGGTGAGGTCGAAACGGTGAGGGACTGGCTCGGCATTAGCGGCGAGATCGGACGTCCGTCACGGGAGCACCCGAAGCGACCGGTGAACGGCTTCGAGACGAGCCGCAGTGAGGTCAGCGGTCGCAGGCTGTGGGGGCTCTTCCGTGAGCGCTTCGGCACACCCGAGCGCTTCTTCTCGGACCATTTCGTAGCGAACTACTGCCCGCTTCTCTTCCTCGAGGAATCGGGACGTAACCGAACGCCGGACAAGCTGCGCGCCGCAGAGCGAGATGCCCTGTTCCGCGCCTGCGACGCGCATCTCGCGAGCCTCGTCGCGGCCCTCGAGCCCGAATGGGTTATCGGCGTAGGTGGCTTTGCCGAGTCACGGATCCGGGCGGCGCCGGTGGCGGCGCACCCGCGCATCGGCCGCGTCCTGCACCCGAGCCCCGCGAGCCCGCGCGCAAACCGCGGCTGGGCTGAGGCCGCGACCCGGGAGCTCGAGGCGCTCGGCGTGTGGCCACTCACTCCGCCCGGCGCCTCAGGGTGAGCAACACCGGCAGGTGATCCGAGAAGCCACCTTTTCCCGCCCGGCCGCTGCCGCTGCCGCTGCGACCGTCACGGCCGGGCCGTCGGGAGGCAAGCGGGCGGCCGTCCCCGGTCGTGGCAAAGGGCAGCTTCACGACGTCGAAGGCCGCGAGCTCCCACCCCTCGGTATCAAGAAGCCCCGCGGAGACCAGCGTGTGATCGAGGCGACGCCAGCTGCCGCGAAAATAGTAGCTTCCCGGGGCCTCCGCCTCGGCCCACGGCGAGTAAAGCACCGCAGCGGGAACCTCACCGTGGGCGCCCCCCGCACCCGCCCCCGTACCGGCAGCGGCCCCCCGTACCGCGGCCCTGTCGCCCGATACCAATAGCGCATGGGGCGCATGCCGGGTGCCCGGCGGCATCAGGGCGGTGGGATAGGCGCCGCCGGCCTCATCGAAGGCGGCAGGGGACTCGTTGAGATCGCCGCAGACAACGATCTCCGCGCCCGGGTCATCGGCCACTATGGCTCGCATGCGCCGGACGACGACCCGTGCAGCCGCCCGGCGCGCGGGCTCGGTCTCCCGGGCCCCTCCGGACTTCGACTTCCAGTGGTTCACGAAAAGATGAAGCGGCGCGCCTGCGGTCTCCAGGCGCACCTCCAGCACAGGCCTGAGAATTGCGCCGGCTTCATCGCGGTCCGGATGCCGCCGGGGCCAGCCCCGCGCCGGCGCGTGCACCCGCGCCTCCTCGATCGGGAGCCGCGAGAGAAGCGCGACCTCAACGGCCGAGCCGGGCGTCTCGCTCACCGCAGCGTAGCGATACCCCTGCCGCCGCAGATGCTCACCTGCCAGGTCCGCCAGCATCCGCCCGTGCTCGATCTCCTGAAGGCACAGCACGTCGGGGCCGCCGCGAACCGCTCGGCGGATGACACGGGCGATGCGCGAGGCCTTGGCGTCCGCGGCCTCGGCGGTCCACGCGCCGCGTGAGGGGTCGAAGTCGGCATACTCGCTGCCGTCGTCCGTCGCGTCGAAGAGGTTCTGTACGTTGTAGGAGAGAATGGTGATGTGCTCGGCGTCCCGCGGGCCGCCCCGCGGCCCCGCCCGGCTGCCGGACGGCCACCCGCCTGCATTGCAACCGGGCATGATCGCGGTCGCGGCGGCCAGAGCAAGCAGAGCGGGTAGTCCCCGCCAATGTCGAAATCGCGCGTATCCCATCACCCCTGGATACGGGGAATTCCGGGCTGCTGCTTGTGCCGCGAGGCGAAAATCGGGCCCGGCGTTTGCCGGGCCCGGGTGTGCGTTAGAGCTCGGTGCGGCTCGTCGCAATCTTGGAGATCAATCCGTATTCCTTCGCCTCATCGACTCCCATCCAGAAGTCGCGGTCGGTGTCCTTCTCGACCTGCTCCATCGGCTGACCCGTTTCCTCGGAGATGAGCTTGTTGATGCGTCCACGCATCTTCTCGATCTCACGCGCATGAATCTCGATGTCGGTTGCAACACCGCGCATGCCGCTCAGCGGCTGGTGAATGAGGTAGTGCGAGTTGGGAAGGCCGATGCGGTTCTCTTTCTTCGCGGCCAGGAGAATGAGGGCTCCGGCACTCGCAACCAGTCCCATGCCGATGGTGTGCACTTCCGGCTTCACGAAGCGCATCATATCGAAAATGGCGTACCCGGCGTCGGCGTCGCCGCCGGGAGAGTCGATGAAGGCCTTGATGGGCTCATCACTCTGCTCCTCGAGCAGCAGCAGCTGACGGATGACACGCTCGGCGAGGGGCTTATCGATCTCGCCGGACACGAGAATGGTCCTCGTCTTGAGCATCCGCTGGATGAGCTGCTCGTTTGCCTGGGTGTTCTCGTCCTTTTCCTGCTCGTCGTCTTCGTTTCTCACTACGATTCGATCGTCTATCATTGTCTGGTGGCTCCCTTGCTGGCCTGTAATCTGCTATAGTCGGGAATATACTAGCGTAACGAGGTGAATCCAAGGACGATGCAACGCACCGGCTTTGTCGCAATCGTCGGGCGCCCCTCTTCGGGAAAGTCGACGCTGCTGAACGCACTCTGCGGCCACAAGATCTCCATCGTCTCGCCGGTGCCTCAAACCACGCGGAACAAGATCCGCGGCATCCTCACCGACGGCCGCGGCCAGATCGTATTCCTCGATACCCCCGGCTTTCACACCTCCGAGCGGAAGTTCAACCTGCGCATGCGTGACCTCGTCACGGAGTCCCTCGAAGAGGTGGAGGCGGTCCTGTATGTTACCGATGCCACCCGGGAGCCGGGGCCCGAGGAGTCGGAGCTCGTCGAGCTTCTCGGCGGGATCTCGGCCCCGGTGGTCTGCGCGATAAACAAGATAGACGACGGAAGGGCGCGGCCCGATGATGTCGCGCGCTTCGTGGCAGCTCACCTCCCGGATGCCGGCATCCACCGCGTCTCCGCAGTGGTAGGCACCGGCCTCGAAGAGCTCACCTCGACCCTCTTTTCGCATCTCGAGGAGGGCGAGCTCTACTATCCCGAGGAGTTCTACACCGACCAGGACCCCGGCCTCCGCATTGCGGAGGTAATCCGCGAGAAGGCGATCGCCGAGCTCAAGCAGGAGATCCCGCACGCGCTCTTCGTCGACATCGCCGACATGGAGATGCGTGCGCCGCCGGGCGGCCCCGACGGCGGTGGCGGCGGTGGCCGCGGCGGCCGCGGGGAGACGGCGAGCAGCCGCGAAGCCGCGCAGGAGCTCTGGGTTCGCGCCTTCGTCACCGTGGAGCGTGACTCCCAGAAGGGCATCGTTATCGGCCGCGGCGGCGAGCGCATCCGACGCGTGCGCATCGATTCGGAGGCCGAGCTTGCCGAGATCTTCCCCTACCGTGTCGCCCTCGACCTGCGGGTGAAGGTGCAGCCGAAGTGGCGCACCAACGAAAGCGTACTCAATCGCCTGATGCGGTGATCCCCGCCCTGGGGTTGGCGGGCCCGCGCGTTGACCCCCGACCGGCGGCGGTGTAGAGTCGTGGTATCATGGTCAAACCCAAGATTGGCGCTTCAATACTCGATGCCGATTTCCTGCAACTAAAAGATCAGATCGATGCCGTGGTGGCCGATGCCGATGAGCTCCATCTCGACGTGATGGACGGCGTGTTCGTGGACAACATTTCCTTCGGCCCCTCGATTATCTCGCAGGTGAGGGCGGCCTATCCCGATGCGTTCCTCGACACCCATCTCATGATAAGCCGTCCCGACGCGATGTGGAGGCACTTCCAGAAGGCCGGGAGCAATGTGGTCACCTTCCACTACGAGATGACCCCGCACACCTACATCATCTGCAAGGAGATGCACGACGCGGGCATACAGGCGGGCGTCTCGGTGACACCGGCAACCGACGTCGCGGTGCTCGAGCCCATCGCCGAGTACATCGACCGGGTACTCACCCTCACCGTGGAGCCGGGCTTCGGCGGACAGGCCTTTATTCCGGCGATGCTCAGGAAAATCGAGCGGGCCCGCAAGCTCTTTGGAGATGACGTCGACATCGAGGTGGACGGCGGCATCAAGAACACCACCATCCTCGACGCGAAGAACGCCGGGGCCAACGTATTCGTGCTGGGAAGCTACTTCTTCAAGGCCGAGGACCCGCGCGAGCGCGTGCTCGAGATCAGAGATCTCATCGGGGCGTGAGGCAGCAGCTACGACCGCGACGCGGGTTTCATCTCCGAGAACTCACCGTCGGCGCGCGCCACGATGACATGCGGATTGCAGCGCGTGAAAAGGCCGTTCTCCACGACGCCGGGGATCGCATTGAGCTCGGCCTCCATTGCCACCGGATCGAAGGGTCGCTCGAATGCCACGTCGAGGATCATGTGTCCGCCGTCGGTAATGACGGCGCCCATCTTGCGCTGAGCGAGGCGAAGCTGCGGCCTGCCGCCGAGCCGCTGTATCGCACGGGAGGCGGTCAGGCGCGCCTCTCGCACGATCTCGACCGCAATCGGAAAGCCGATACCGAGGTTTTCCACGAGCTTGCCCTCGTCGCAGATTATCACCACCCGCCGCGCGGCGTGGGCGACGATTTTCTCCATGAGGAGCGCCCCGCCACCGCCTTTCGTCAGGTTGCGCTCGGGGTCGACCTCGTCCGCGCCGTCGACGGCAACGTCGAGCTCGCCGTCGATCGCCGGATCATCGAGATCGAAAACGCCGATGCCGGCCGCCCGCGCCTCGAGGAGGCTCTGACTGCTCGTCGGGACGCCACGAATATCGGAGATGTCGCCGTCGGCAATGAGCTCACCGAGGCGGCGAATGAAATGCACGGCGGTGCTGCCGGTGCCGAGTCCGACGCGCATGCCGCTTTCGATGAACCGCTCGGCCGCGTACTCGCCGACCGCTTTCTTTTGTTCGCTCATGTCGGATGACATCGCCTGATCCTCAGTAATTTTCGAGTATTCGAAGTACCCGTTCGCGACCGATCGTCTGCATGAAGCCCGCGAGGCGCGGGCCCTTCTCCTTGCCGATAAGCACCCGGTACATGAGGGAGAAGAACTCTTTGGAGGCGAAGCCGTGAGCCTGCGCGATCTCATAGAGCGCCTGCTCGAGCTCCTTCTCTCCTCGGCCGGCGAAGTTTGCCTCGACCTCGGCGCGCACGTCGTGCAACGCCGCCCGTTCCTCCTCGCCGACCGGCTCGGGCTCCTCCGTCCCCGTGCGGAGGGTGAAGCGGAACTCCTCGGGCGCGAAGTTCTCTATCCAGGCCCAGGCGCACTGCGCGCGGCGGCGCATCCGGCGCCGGCTCTCCTCATCGACATCCTCCGTCCCCGGGAACGCGGCGAGGGCCTGGTCGATGTCACCGGCGGAGATGAGAAGCAGGTTGCACAGATGGCGGAAGGGTAGCTGCAGCGGCATGAGTCCGGGCACCTCGCCGACCTGGGAGAGCTCGTAGATTCGCGACTCCTTGGCCCGCTTCTTCTCGCCGACCTCCTGCACTCCGTAATAGACCCGCTCGGTCCTGTCGTAGTCCTCGTAGATCTTTATGACGTCGAGATCGAAGGAGATGGAGAACTCGGCATTCGGCCGGGTGCCGGCAAAGAGGTAGCGCACCACCTCCGGCTGGTAGATCTCGAGCACCTCGGCGAGCCCGACCACCTCACCGGTCGATGATGATATCTTTCCGCCGCGCCCCTTGATGCCGATGAAGTCATATTGAAAGGAGGTCGGAGGCTCCACCCCGTACACCTCCCGCGCGATGAGCGAGCCGGTATCGAAGGACCCGCCCTCCGAGTGATGGTCCTTTCCGGCAGGCTCGAAGTCGACGCCTTCTTCGGCCCAGCGCATGGGCCAGTCCACTCGCCACAGGAGCTTGACCGCCGCGGTCTCGCGCAGATCGACCGTCTCCTCCGTGCCGGTCTCCTCGCACCGGTAGGTCAGCCCGTACTCGCCGTCCCATGCGAGCACCGTCGTGGTGTCCTTGTTGGTGAAGTTGCTGAAGACGGTGACGGGCCACCACTCCTCCGGCAGCGGCTGGGTGCGATGGCGGTTGAGCAGCCCGCGGATGGTCTCGCGGTGCTCGAGCGCGCGTCGCATGCCCTCCGCGTAGCGGGATGCCCGGTAGCGCTCGGCCTGGTAGATGTAATCCGGCTCCACGCCGACGTCGGGCAGAAGGGCCTCGAGTGCCGCCTCGTTGGCCCGCGCGAAGCTCTCGTGCTCGCCGGCCGGATCGGGAATGAGGGTGATGGGATAGCGCAGGTACTGCTCATATGCGGCGGGGTCGGGCAGGTTCTTCGGAACCTTGCGGAAGACGTCGTAATCGTCCCAGGAATAGATGAAGCGCGCCCGCTGCCCCTTCTGGCGAAGCGCCCGCACGACGAGCTCGACGGAGATGATCTCGCGGAAGTTGCCGATGTGCACCGTACCCGAGGGCGTGATGCCGGAGGCGCAGGTGTAGTGGTCCTTCACCGTTCCGTCCGGACCCTCTATGCCGAGCTGCCCCTTCTCGCGTACGATTCTGTCGGCGTGGATATCGGCCCAGTGCACCGATTGCGCCGTCTTGTTTGCTTGACTCATGAGGCGTCCGATTATAGCGGCGCGCAGGGCGGCACGCAAGTTGCCGGTCAAGCCGAACGGCACTTCACGCCGATAGGAACACTATGAACGGACTCTCGCTGCGCCTCGTGGCGCTTCTGCTGGTTCTCTGCGCGGTCGGTGCGTGGGGAGCGGACTTCGAGCGCGAAGGTATCGCATCCTGGTACGGCGGGAAGTTTCACGGTCGCTTGACCGCCAACGGCGAGCGCTTCGACGCGAACAAGCTGACCGCGGCCCACAAAACGCTGCCGTTCGGCACCGTCGTCAAGGTCACCAACATCGATAACGGACGTACCGTCACGGTGCGCATAAACGACCGTGGCCCCTTCGTGGAGAATCGCATCATCGATCTGTCCCGCGGCGCCGCCGAGCGCCTCGAGATGACGGGAACCGGCGTGGCGCGGGTACAGCTGGAGATCATTCATCCCGGCGAGGTCGACCCGGGAACGCGCGTCATCCAGATCGGCTCGTTCTCAATGCCGGACAACGCCGACGCAGTCGCCACGCGCCTCGCCGACGCGGGATTCGATCCGCAGATCGAAGAGGCCGACGGCGGTATCTACCGGGTGACTCTCATAGATATTGCCGAAGAAGACTTGGATGATTACCGAAGCCGCCTGAGCCGTCTCGGCTACTCCCACGTGCTCGTTCGACGTCGCTGAGCGCGCTCGGCACTCGGACCGCCCGTGCTAAGTCGACACCCACTCGTAGACAATCGGCGAGGCGCCGCCGGTGAGGCCGGGACCAACCGGTCGGCGGCCGGCCGTTCTTGCGTGGTCGGCAGCCGTGGCGGGGCGCTTTTTCGGCACCTGCCCGATGGGACACTTCGTACAGCTCGTCCCACAGGCGGGGCCGACACTCTCTTCGCAGGCCCGCACGTCACCGCGATTGACCCAGAACTCGAGCGCGAGCTCGACGTCCTTTCGGCCGAGGGTAAGCTCGGCGGCCAGCTGCGATGCAGTGGCCGCTTCGAGCGATCTGAGACCGTGTTTCACTCGTGTCAGAATCATGAGCTCGTCTCTATGACCGCCGGCTTGAACGTGGTGCGTCCGAGTATCCAGAAGACTGCCCCCAGGGCGACAAGCAGCCCGACGGCAACTCCGACGGCACCCATCTGTGGTCCGGTGGCGAACTGATAGTACAGCGTCGCCCCCGACCATGCCACGACCGTGGTGTAGACAGCAAGCAACCATCCAAGGCCGTGGCCCATTTCACGGATAGCTGCCGCGAGGGCCGCAACACACGGGAAGTACAGGAGTACGAATAGCAGGTAGGCGTAGGCGGCCTGCGGGGAAAACTGAGCGCGAAGCCGATCGAACATGGTAGCATCGGTCCCCAGCTCTTCACCTAAGGCATCGGGGTCGTCCGAGACCAGGCCCGTGCCCAGCGGATCGGCAAGCCCGGCGCCGGCCCCTGCGAAGGCATCGGGGATGGAGCCGACAGCCTCGGTGATGCCGCCCATGAAATCGACACCTTCTGAGCCTGCCTCAGCCCCCGCCTGTCCATAGAGCGAGTTGAGCGTGCCCACGACCGCTTCCTTGGCGAAGAGCCCCGTGAACAGCCCGACGGTACCCGCCCAATTGTCTTCTTCGATGCCCATGGGCGTGAACACCGGCGTTATCGCGCGACCGACCGAGGAGAGCACCGAGTTCTCCGCATCCTCGTTGCCGATCGTGCCGTCGGTCCCCATGCTGTTCATGAACGCGAGGACCGTCACGATCAGGGTGATGGTCACACCTGCGCGCTTGACGAAGGAGCTCAACCGATGCCAGGCCTGCGAGAGCACGAAGCGAAGGCGAGGTGCATGGTACGGCGGAAGCTCCATGACGAAATGTGAGACCTCGCCCCGGAAAAGGGTATACTTGAGCAGGAATCCCGTAGCTATCGCAACCGCGATCCCGATCACGTAGAGTGAGAACACGACTATACCCGCCCGGCCTGCGAAAAAGGCCGCCGCAAAGAGCGCGTACACGGGAAGCCGCGCGCCGCAGGACATGAACGGCGACATATAGGCCGTCATGAATCGGTCGCGGCGCGTCTGCAGCGTACGAGTCGCCATGATCGCCGGGACGGTACAGCCGAAGCCGACCATCATCGGGACGAACGACTTGCCCGGCAGGCCGATCGCGCGCATGAGACGGTCCATGACGTAGGCCGCACGGGCCATATAGCCCGAATCCTCGAGAATCGCCAGAGCCGCGAACATCGCGAAGAGGATAGGCACGAAGGTCGCTACCGTCTGCAGCCCCGAGCCCACGCCGCCGGCGAGAAGCGCCACGAGCCACGGGGGGGAGCCGAGGGCTGCAAGCCCGGCGCCGAAGCCGTCGACGAAGACGGTTCCGAAGAGGATGTCGAAGAAGTCGATAAATCCACCGCCGACGTACATCGTGAACCAGAAAACGAGGTACATGACCCCGAGAAAGATCGGAAGCGCGAGGATCCTGTTGAGTACCACCCGGTCGACCCTCTCGGTGAGCGATTCACGGGTAAGCTGCTCGCGCGTGACGTGACGGGACAGACCGTGAATGTAGCCGTACTTCGCATCGGCAAGGGCGACATCGATATCGTCGCCGAGTCGCTCCTGCACGCCGCCCACGAGCGCATCGAGCTCCGCATCGGTCATACCGGAGGTCTCGAGAAATCGCCGTCTGATCCACGGATCGCCGTCGAGCACCGAAAGCGCCGTCCAGCGCGGGGTAGCGCCGATGAGCGCGGAGAGGGTCTCCACCCGCGGACCGAGCTCGGAGATTCCCGACTCGATCGCCTCGGGATAACTGATCTCAACGTCTGAGGCGGCCGCGCTGCCGACGAAGCGCGCGACGGCCGCCTTCACCCGCGAGATGTCACTCTGCCGCGTGCCCACCGCCGGCACCACCGGACACTGCAGGTGCTCGGAAAGGTGCTCCACGTCGATGGATATCCCGTTTCCCTCGGCCGCATCCATCATGTTGAGTACGACGAGGACGGGAATGCGCATCTCGATGAGCTGAAGGGTCAGAAAGAGGTTGCGCTGTATGTTCGAGGCATCCACGACGTCGATGACGAGGTCCGGCTCGCCGGAGAGCAGATAGTCCCGCGCGATGGCCTCATCCTCCGAGCTTGCCGACAACGAGTAGATGCCCGGAAGATCCACTACGCGAATCGGGCTCGACTCATCGGCGGTACTCGACTCCTCGAGGGTCGCGGTGCTAGTTGCCCCCGTGGTGTGGCTCGCGCCGGTTGCAAACGGCTCCACCATGAGCCCGCTGAGCCCCTTCGGAGTAAAGCTCCCTTCTTTTCGCTCGACGGTGACGCCGGGCCAGTTACCGATGCGCTGCCGCCCGCCGGTCAGGCCGTTGAATATCGTCGTTTTCCCGCTGTTGGGATTGCCGACAATTGCTACCGTTGCACTCATTTCGCTTCTCCTCTGTCTCTGCCTCTGCCTCTGCCATGGCGGCGACCGTGAGGCCCGCCCCGGCGGCGGCGCCTGGGCCTGAATCCGTAATCCTCATGCTCGCCCTCGAGATGCTCGAGCACGAGGGCGTCGGCTTCGTCCCCCCTGAGCGACAGCCCGAACCCACGGACGGTCACGTGAACCGGATCGCCGAGCGGCGCGATGCGCTCGACAACAAGCGGTGTGCCCCGGGTCAGGCCCATCGACAACAGCTTCGATCGATAGGATCGGTGGGTATCTCGAATGCCGGTCACGCGGGCCATAGTCCCGACCGACAAATCTCGCAGTCGCACCTGCGCCATATGTTCCTCCTCGCCCGGCCGCCGCGTGGGCGCCCGACGTAGCTCTGTTAGCGTTATCAAACTTTAAGTGATTGCCTGAACTCTGTCAATGACCGTGTCTTAAATTAGCCGAGGTTTACATTTAACAGCTGTAGAGGCGTTCGACGCCCGTTACTGCGTCTTCTCCCTATCCGCCTCCGGCGTGCTCGAAAAGAACTGGAGAACTGCGTGATCGATCGTACTTCGATGAGATTTGATGATTGCGTGCCCCGCCCCCGACAGAACCTGCGCCTCGCCGCGGGGCACCAGTGTCGCGGCGTGCTCGACCGCGTCCGGCGAGAACAGGCGATCGCCGGCTCCAGCGAGGAACAGCGTGGGCACCTGTACGTTATGCAGGCGGTCGGAGAGATCCGCGCCGGCGACCTCCCTGACCGTAATCGAGAAGTCCCACGGATAGTCGGTTGTGCCCTGCAGTTCCGGAAACAACCAGGCGATTGATCCATAGACACGCGACATGATCCCGGTATAGCTCATGGCGACGATCTCTCGATGCACGCGTCGCCATTTCAGCTCTTCGACTGCCGACTGCCACCTCGCGGCCGCCTCACGACCTTTCTCGCTCATGCGCGGACCCGCGGCGACCACCGCCAGCCGGCGCAGCAGCGACTGCGATTCGGCAGCAACCGCCAACGCGAACATCCCGCCGGCACCGATCCCGAGCAGGTCCATCCCGCCGGCGTCGTCACATCCGTACGTCGCGCCGGTGAGCTCGGCGATCTCCGTGAGGCCATCAATGTAATCGTCGCGAATGTCGTCAAAGCTGTAGTCGAACGGCATCTCGATCGGCCGCTCGAGGAGGTACACCGTCCTGCCCGCCTCCGTGTAGCGTTCGTAGGAGTTGATCATCCCCTGAAGCACGAGGCCGTCGGCGGCGCGATGCTCGACACGAAAGCCGTCGAACACCACGAGCGGGATATCTCCGTCGCCGATTCGGGCATAGGGGAGCCCGCACTGAAGTACGCCTGACTGGGCGGTCGGTGAAGCCATGGGTGAGCAGAAGGTACCCATGCCGCCGGGCGGCGGCAAGCAGGCACGGGAACGGTCACTTGACCGCCCGAAAGCTCAAGTCGTATGATATGCCGCAACGCGCAGATATTCCCCGGGCCCATAGCTCAGTTGGTTAGAGCAGCGGACTCATAATCCGTGGGTCGAAGGTTCAAGTCCTTCTGGGCCCAGTCACCGGGCGGAGCATGACGAGGGCTACTACCACGCCCACAGCCGACAGGGCGATCACGAAAACAAACATCGGACTGTAGGAGTTGAACCTCCCGTAGAGCGCGCTGAACGCGCTTCCGCCGACGAGCGCTCCCCCCCCGTATGCCGTGTACATAATGCCGTAATTCCTCGCGTAGTGGTACGGGCCGAAGAGCCGTGTCGTCGCAGCCGGCGCAATCGCGAGCCACCCGCCGAGCATCAGCCACAGAATACCGAACCCGATGAAGAACGGCAGTGGAACCCCCGGTGCGGCGAGAAGCGATACCCCGGCACCGATCGCGATAAGGCCGTAGGACAGGATTACCGTCCCTCGCGATCCGAGCGCATCGTGGACGGCCCCGAAAATCGGCCGCCCCACGCCGTTCAGAACACCGAGCGCCGAGACCGCCACCGCCGCGCCCGATGCGGAAAGTCCGGCAACCTGGCGTCCGAAAGGCGCAGTCATGCCTATCGCCGTCAACCCCGCGAGCGTGCCGATAGCGTAGCAGATCCACAGGCCGTAGAAGCTCCGCGTGGCGAGCATCTCGCGTGGAGAGAGCTCACGCGGCGGCAACGTGACCCCCGGCACCGCCTCAGCCTCGGCCTCCTCGGGATCGGGTGCGCTGACCGCCTCGGGACCACGGCGAAAGAAGACCGTCAGCCCGGCGATGACCACGATGAAGCCGACACCGAGCACGACCATCGCGCTCTGCACGCCGAAGCGGTTTATCAGGATCTCTGCAAGCGGCGCGGTGACGAACGGCGATACCCCGAAACCGGCGAGCGTCAGCCCCATCGCGAGCCCCCGCTTATCGGGAAACCAGCTTCCCACGACCGAGAGCGGCACACCGTAGCCAAAGCCGACGCCCGCGCCGCCGATGATTCCGTACGTGACGACCAGGGGTATGAACCCGTCGATGAAACCGGCGCTCATCCACCCCGCCCCGACGAGCACGCCGCCGATAAGTAGCGTCACGCGGGGGCCGATGTGAGCGATCAACGCACCGGCGAGGGGCATCGAGAAGGCGAACGCCCCGAGAAAGACCGAGTACGGCAGGCCGCTCTGCGCGGCGGTAATATCAAGCGCGGCCTCGAGGGGTTCCCGAAAGACGGACCACGAGTACACGGTTCCGAGACAGGCGTT
>CAZVXU010000019.1:0-24708 GCA_964631585.1 uncultured Spirochaetaceae bacterium
GCCCTTCGCTCAACATTCTTATCAAGTTGATGGCGGTGGTCTCCCTCGTCATTGCGCCGATCTTGAGAAACTACTGGGGTGGTTAGAGATGGAATATGGCAACCGACTCTATGTTGTTCTGTATCCGAACGTTGCGCTCATCGGTTCGCAGCTTGGCCCTGAGGATTTCGCAAAGCACTACAGTATCGGACCGACCCGCTACTACTTCGGGAAGGTCATCTTCGCCGAAATCGATCCCGAGTTCCGCCACCCCTTCTTCGATATCGAAAGCGTGCTGCCGGAGCTCAAGCCGCACGAGGACGGGCAGCCGAAGGCCACGAAGTTCATCTCGAGCTACCGGGTCCTCGAGCACATCGACCTCGATGCCGTGAAGATGCTCTACCTCGCCACGCACGAGGGCTACGTGCAATCGCTCGCCCCGTCGGCCTACGAGACGCCTGAAGAGGCGGGCACGGTGCGGATCTTCGCCGAGATCGCGCCGATCCGGATGATGGTGCTCGCCGACTACGACTTCGAGGAGTTTGCCGGGCACGTCACCGACCCCAAGTACCGCAAAGGGGCCCCGACGATGTTCTATACGCAGCTCGACGTGGACATCGAGAACTTCATCCGCGAGCTCGACGACAATCCGTTCCTGCAGTCACCGGTGCTGAGCATCCATCCGTCGTCGCTGCGCGACGCGTTCTTCGAGCTCAAGAAGTACCCCGACAAACATACCAAGGGGCTCAGCGTCGACAGCTCGATGGACGCCATCTCCTACAAGCAGATCCGAAACGGGTTCATGTTTGCCTCTCAGGGCAAGTCGCGTTTCTTCCCGATGCCGTCGCTGCGCGAGCTCGAGGATAACAACTATCGCTTCTGGAAGAGCTTGTAGAGGGACCGGGCCGGTACTACAATCGGAAGTCGGTGGTCGCCGGCGCGCATGAACAGGTTTCTTCAATCCGGGCGGTTTCTGCTCTTCTCGTATTTCGGCGTCGTCATCCTCGTCGGCACGGTGCTGCTGTCGCTGCCGGCGGCATGGCCCGGGCCGGGGCGGGTTGCGCTGCTAGACGCCCTGTTCACCGCGGTTTCGGCCGCCTGTGTGACGGGGCTCATCACGGTGAACACCGCCCAGTTCAGCCTCTTCGGCAAGCTCGTGATCCTCACTGTGATCGAGGCGGGTGGCCTCGGTATCATCGCGTTCTCCACCCTCTATCTGTGGCGCCCCGGTGCGCGCATCTCGCTCCGTAGCCGTAAGCTCATCCGGGACTTTTCCCTCGAGACGGTTGAGTTCAAGCCGCGGCGCATCCTGCGGGGTATCATCATCTGGACACTTGGCGTGCAGCTCGTGGGCGCGGGTGCGCTTTACGTAGGGTTCAGCCGGGCAGGGCTCGAGACGCCGTTTCTGACCTCGGTGTTTCACGCGGTCTCCGCGTTCTGCAACGCCGGGTTCTCCCTCTTCCCCGACAGCCTCGAGCGCTTCGGCGGAGTGCCGGTGGTAACCGGAAGCGTCATGGTGCTCATCATCTTCGGCGGCGTCGGGTTTGTGGTGCTCGAGGACGTGCGGAAGCGCGTGCTCGGCCGGCGCCTGCGCCTTACCCTGCACACGCGCATCGTGCTCGCAGCGACGGCGGTGTTCATCCTGCTCGGCACCCTGGGCTACCTCTGGCTGCTGCCGGCGGACGGGGCGGCCGGAGCCCGGCTCTCGGCCGCCCTCTTTCAGAGCGTCACCACCCGGACTGCCGGCTTCAACACCATTTCCCAGGGCGACATGCCGCTGCCCGCACAGTTCCTGACGCTGATGCTGATGCTCATCGGCGGAGCGCCCGGTTCCACCGCCGGCGGGCTGAAGGTAACCACCGTGGTGCTCGTGGTCGCGGCGGCGCTGACTGGAACCGACCGTCAGGGCGAGCTGCAGCTCGGGCGTCGACGGGTGGCACCCGACATCGTGCGGAACGCCTTCGCCTTCGCGGTCAAGGGGACGCTGCTGCTCGGCGTGGCCATCTTTGCGCTTCTTCTGGCACAGCGCGTCGCACCGGGCGGTCAATGGGCCTTCACCGATGTGGTGTTCGAGGCCTTCTCGGCGTTCGGAACGGTCGGGCTGTCGACGGGCCTCACGCCCGATCTCACCGCTGCGGGGAAGGTGGTGATCATTGCCACGATGATTGCCGGGAGGCTCGGGCTCATCTCGCTCGTCATGCCGGTGGACCGGCGGGAGAAGCAGCACGCCATCGATTATCCGCGCGGCCGGGTGCTGCTTGGATAGGCGCCGCACGGGGGCGCCGGAAGGAGAGACAGATGAAACAGTTTGCAGTGATAGGTCTCGGCGTTTTCGGCAGGCGCGTTCTCGAAGAGCTCCTCGAGCACGAGGTGGAGGTGCTCATCATCGACCAGGACGAGGAGGTCGTTCAGGAGTTCGAAGACCGCGTGGACGCGGCTTACGTCGCAAACGGTATCCGGCAGGACACCATCGAGCGCATCGTGCCGGAGACCGTCGATGCGGCCATCATAGATCTCGGGAAGAATATCGAGGTCTCGATTCTGGTGAGTAACTATCTCTCCAAGATGGGCGTGCGAAAAATCATTGCCAAGGCCGAAACCGAGCAGCACGGAGAGATACTCTCCATCGCGGGGGCGACCGACGTCATCTATCCCAACCGTGAGGCGGCGCTCAGGCTGGTCCTGCCGCTGGTCTCCGCATCCATGCTGAACTACTTCCCGATCGGCAAGAACATCGTCATCGCCGAGCTCGAGCTACCCGAGGAGTTCGAGGGTAAGTCCCTCGTCGACGCCGACCTGCGCAAATCCTACGGGGTGAACGTTCTCGCGGTCCGTAACCGTGGCCGTGACGAGTACGATTTCGTCTCACCGGTGTATCAGATCGAGGCGGGGGACGTATTCCTGGCGGCGGGCAAGGAGGAGGACATTGCCAACATGCCGGGCAGCGCCGGGACCGGTGGGGCGGAACGCCGGGCGCCGAATATGCTCGGCCGGTTCTTCAGTCGCGACCGCGAGAAATGACCGGCGCCGCGGTCTACCGCGGGCCCTGCCCCATCGTCAGCATCCGCACGGTCCCCTGAAGCTCTTCGATCTTCTTCTTCTGGGCCGCGATGATGGCGAGGAAGTCCTCCGGCGAGACACCTGCCCGCTGTCTGGCGTCCTCCATGCCGTCGACCTCGGTGAAATCGTTACGGGCCTCGATGGAGGCGAGCTCGAAGGAGTCCTCGTACTCCTGCAGATCGAGCGGCATGACGGGATACTGCGGAGACTGAAGGATCTTCTGTGCGATCCGGTCGATTTCCCGGGAAACCAGGGAATCCTCCCGATCGACCACCACCGGCTTCTGCCCCTTGAGGGCGGCGGCAACCGCCTTGTCCTGATAGACGAAGCCGAGGCAGCCGATGTTTACCGCGAGGTTCTTGCTTACAAGATCCCTGAGACTGTAGCCGATCTCGAGATCCTCCGGGGACTCACCCATGTTGAGGACGAGGTGCGGAAGCAGGCCGTTGACCTGCGCGCGTGCCTCCGCGCCCGCCTTGCCGGAGATTCCCTCGATCTTGTCGAGAATCTGGCTGATGGTCGGGGTTGCACCCGGCGTTTTGTCCTTGACGATATCCTTGAGATAATTCACGACCTTCTTCGGCGAGCTGAGGCTGCGTTGCAGCTGTCGAAAGACCGCGTTCTTGAGAAAGTTGTAGGCGTTGAGAATGGCCGGCGTCTGGGGCGTGCTGACGATGATTCCGGCGTTTGCGATGAGAAAGAAGTCGATCACGTTGAGGCCCGTGCCCGCCCCCAGATCGAGAATGACGAAGTCCGCATCGATCTTCTCGATCCTGGAGATGAGTCCCTTTCGCTGGGAGTGCATCAGGTTTGCCGTCCCCGAGACGAGGACATCGCCTGCGACGAATTTGAGGTTGGTATAGGGGGTATCGGTGAGCAGGGAGTTAAAGTTGAGCGACCTGTCGGAGACGTAGTTCCCGATGCCGGACTGCCGGTTCTTGAGCCCGAGATAGGTGTGCAGATTCGAGCCGCCGAGGTCGAGGTCGATGAGGACCGTTCGTCTTCCGTACGCCGCCAGCATGATGCCCAGGTTGGTACTCAGGATCGACTTTCCCACGCCGCCCTTGCCGCTGGCCACGGGGATAACCTTTCGAAGCTGATTTTGGTTGATGATCATCCGCTGCGCCTCGCTCGCATGCTCTTGCCGCCCATTATATAGGATTCTCCCATGAATGTAACAGGAGGTGTATGATTTACGGTCATGGGCCGATACTAATTACAACGTGTGTGATTTACTCTTTCTATTTGGCGAGGAAACCGCTATAGTATCCTGCGAGGCGCATGATGGAGGACTTTGATCTGCACCCGGTACACCGGGTATTTCATCTCGACGATGAGTGTTATGTCCTTTACCTCGGACGTGGCACCGAAGACTACAAGCCCTTTCTGCGCGTCGGCACCGCCCACGACCTGCCTGCCGAGCTCAGACCTCTTGTATATTCCGTCGTTGTCACGGATCTTCTGCCGGGCAGTCCGTTGCTCGAGCAGGCAAACGTGCCACCCGGCTACGGTGAAGAGTTCCGCTACATCGGCGACCCCGACACCGTTGAGCGCTTCAAGCGTTACCTTCATCACACCGAGATTCCCACGGTGGGCTACGAGGAGGCGCACGAAGAGCTCGAAGAGCAGGGCGCCTACGCCTACTTCTATGACGACGGCAACCTCAGGCTGAAGTTCGACAAAACGGAAATCTTCAATCTCAAACGTCGTGAGGAGCAGGACGCCCACTACAACGAGCGGGCCCGTCGTGTGAAAAAGCTCTTCCTGAAGAGCCGCACCAGGTACGCAACGCCCGTGCTCAACGACGCCGGTTTCTTTATCTCCGGAGGAAAGTCCTATCTCGTCAGCCGTGGACGCATCGCCGCGCTCGGCACCGACGAGTCCTACTTCGCCTCACTTGCCGCAAGTGGTATCGATCCCGATCGGGTCGGCGCCGTCCTCGTCTCCGAGCCCGACGAAGGGCTGGTACGGCTGATGAAGCGCATTCGTGGTACCGGGCAGCTGCGCATCCTCAGCGACCATCCCGAGAGCGTGCGCCCCATCTCGGAGCTTTTCGCCGGCGACGGAAAGCTCGCGCTCAAATACGAGACAACACGGCTCACAACCGACAAGTTCGTGCAGGTTCTCGACTTCCGTATGAAGCTCGGGGACGGCGGGTATGTGGTGGAGCGGGGCGACGCGCCTCTGTCACTGCGTTTTGCCGGGAACGAAGGCAAAGCCGGAAAAGCCGGGAAAGCCGGGAAAGCCGGGAAAGCCTCCAGGGAGGGGGGCGGAGGTCTCACGGTCGATGCCGCTGCGCGCAGGTGGCGGTTCTCCGGTGATGCAGCTTCGGCGGAGGGTCCCGTTCTCGAGGGTACGCTGTACCATCTCCAGGGCGGCGAGGCTCCGGCGATCGACCGCCTCATCTCCGACTATCTTCCCGCCGCCACAGCCGGCTCCAGGTCCGACGCCCTCGGCCGCGCCGAGGATGCCGCGGCGGCAGCAATCTCCGAGTTCTTTCGCCTCGCGAGCAGTGGCTCCGACACGCAGGCGGCCGTCAAAAGCGTCCGCTCGACCCTCGACTCGGTGGATGAGAGCACCTCGCCCCTGTTCTGGGTGTATCTCGAGAACGCGCGGACCGCTGCAACGCTTCAGGCCGCCCGGGATGAGGGGCGCGCACGCGGCTATCAGCAATTCCTCTCGGCTCTGCTGAAGCCCCAGGAGCCGCCGGAGTCGGTGCGGTTGCTTCCGCTGGTTGCGGAGCTCTATACGGCCGGGCCCTCCGGGCGGGGAGCGTCGGCGGGGGCCGCTATGACCGTGCTCTACCGCCTCACCGATGCGGTGACGGCCGACAGTCTCGGGTTTGCGGAGGAGCTCACCGAGCGGTATCGCGAAACCGTCGCACCCACGGATCCCGTCGTATTCGAAGAGGAGCGTGAGCGCCTCTACGATCTGCTTGCGGGACTCGACGTCGTAAAGGCGCGGATCCCGAAGCGCGAGCGCACCGAGGAGCGGGAGCGGGAGGAAGCCGAGCGGCAGGCCCGCGAGCATAAAGGGGCCAAGGCGACGCACGCCGACCGGGCGGCCCGACCCGAGCGTGGCGGCGAGTCCGGCCGCTCGCGGAAATCCCGGCGCGAGCGGCGACGGCGAACCGTCTTCGGGGTTGCCGCGGCGCTCCTGATACTGCTGCTGGCCGGCCTCGGCTATCTGCTGCTCGGCCCGGGCGCCGGCCCCGGCGGACCCGATGGCCGCCCGATTGCCGGGGTGGACGGTGAGCAGACCGGTGAAGCGGGTGCAGCCGCCGGTGAGAGTGGCGACGGCGAAGGACCCGTCGGCGAGCGCGATAATGACGGCGAGGACGGTGACGGCGCGCCCGGCGCGGGAGCCGATGATAATGGCGGGCCCGAAGCGAGTGCCGGCGACGCGAGCGGGGACGGCGATACCGCCGCGCCCGGCGCGGGAGCCGATGATGATGGCGGGCCCGAAGCGAGCGCCGGCGACGCGAGCGGGGACGGCGACGCGAGCGGGGACGGCGATACCGCCGCGCCCGGAAGCGGAATCCCCGGGCTCGAGCCGCGCGAGTCTGTTGGCGGTATCGTCATCACGATTCTTGACATCATCGAAATGGCGAATAGAATTGCTATCGAAAATGGGTACCGGCCGATGGGTGCACCCGATGAGTCCGGCCGGGATCCCGACTGGATCTTCCCCGGGAATGTCTTTTCATTGCCGGACGGAACGCCACGCACGGTGGTCGAGGGTGACACGATTTGGGACATTGCCGCGGACTTTATCGAGAAGGAGCTGGCAGTGCGCTACCAGCGGTACCTCGACATTATGACCAGCTACGAAGACGGTGATGCCGACAGGCAGGAGGTCATCGAGCAGCTTGTCTCAATTCGCGACTCCGCATACGCCGAAAACTTCGAAACCCTTGTACAACGCTCAATCGAGGAGGTACGAGCAGGAGAGTAGCGCGAACGCGAATAATTCACACCAGAAATTGCGAGCCACTTAAGATGTGCTATAATTTGGGTACGGACAGCGAGCCCCAAGACTTTCACAGAGTAAAGGAGTGTTAGTATGCCAGGTCTTCCCAAGAGTCCAAATGTTTTTCACCCGACGAAACCGTCGGCGGTGGGATCAAGAAACAGCCTCGCCCAAGAGGGGCGGTCACAGAAGGACGAGTATAAGCAGCTCGTCGAAGAAGAGACCGAGAATGTTCTGAATGATATTACGGTAAAGCTACCGAATGAAGTACTCGAGCAGCTCGATGTCATGGGTGGCATCAAGGAGAAGCTCTACAACTACTTCAATCAGAACTTCCAGAACATGTTCAACCGCTACATCACCACCTCGGAAGACGAGATGGTGAAGAAGGTGCGGAACTACGTCGACCGGGAGGAGAACAAGGTCCTCGCCCGGTACACGCCGAAAGAGATTACCGACATCCTCGATGAGATCGGCGGCGCGGACAAGTTCAACACCGGTGAGATCGAGAAGTCGATCGTGAACATGTACGGGCACCTTCAGGGTCACCTGCAGCGTGGTCTCAACGATCTCGAGAACGACACCAACAGCCTGCTTCGGCAGAAGACGGATGTCGGTGCGTTCATCCGCGGTGAGAATGCCTACTCCATCGTCAAGTGTGCCTTCAAGGACAACACCAACAAGCCCAAGACGGTTACCGACGTCAAGCTCTCGGTGAACATCCTCGATTCGGAGCTCATCAGCCCGATCTTCCAGTACCAGGCGACGGTCGAGTACCTCATCAAGGATCAGATTTCGCGAACCATCACCAACCTGATCGACCGCGAGATCGAGCGGTTCCAGGACGAGCTCGTCGATGAAGGCAAGGAAGAGCTCTCCGACTCCGAGATCATCTTCGAGAAGATCAAGCGGGTGCCGAACTACACAGACGACGACACCGAGGATGAGGGCTCCAACCGGTACCGGTTCATGGCCAAGAACCTCATCGAGAAGATCGAAGGCCTGCGTGCCGAGATCGACCCGAAGGAGTTCGATCCGCTGAACATCCGCGAGAACATCAAGAAGATCATTGACATGGAGAACATCCGTAATCGCGGGTTCAACACGGCGATCAACTCGCTGACCTCCATCCTCGACACCTCGAAGATGGGCTATCAGTATATCGAAAACCTCAAGAACGCCCGCGAGCTCGTTATTCGCGAGTACGAGGACATGGTCACTGAGCGGCTCCCCGATGAGCGCTATCAGATGCGGCTCAAGTACTACGACGCCGAACAGCTTATCAAGGAGCAGCAGGCTTTTGATCAGCAGATGGAAGCCTTCACGGTGGAAATCTCACATCTCTATGACGTGGTTGAGGCCGTTTATCAGAGCGGCAAATCGAGGATGAAGGTCGATGATTTTGACGATCTTGCCAGGCGCGTGCGCGGCCGGGTTCGCCGGGTCCGCGAGGAGCGCAACGAGCCGCTCTACGAAGACGTGCAGAAGACGTGGAATGAGATCGTGCGCATCCGAGCGGAGGAGACCGACGTAGAGAAGCTCAACCGCACCTACCTCTACGAGAAGAACCTCCTAAAGAAGATGCTCGGTCAGGCCCGCGACCGCATCCAGGAGACGTTTGGCTTCCAGAATCCGAAGTCGCGCGTGGTTCTCGACCAGCGGCTGGACTTCCTCGAGAAGCAGTTCGAGGATTATGACTACCTGATCAATCCGTACCACATCCAGCCGGGACTGCTACTTGATGTCGATATCACAAGCATCAAGCGCAAGAAGTTTACCCTCAACGGCATGGCGAACGTGCTCAATGAGTTCCTCCATGGAATCTCGAAGGGCTTCCAGGACGCGGCATTTGCCTCGTTCAAGCGCCGACGCTCTACCGTGCGTGAGGACCTCGACCAGAGCTTCTCGCAAGAAGGCATGGGTGAGGAGCGCAAGCAGAGCCTCTCGGAGTCCTACTACGATCAGGGTGAGCAGTCGAGCGATGCCAACGTAAAGGGCAAGGCGAACGTCACGCCACCGAAGAAGAAGGGGTCTTCATCCGGCGATCTAGAAGAGCTGTAGGTTATGGAAAACTCCCTGAATCTCCTTTCGCGCAGAGCGGGTTTCAATACCGCTCTGCGCCATTTTAAAGCCGCGAACGAGTTCGCTCGCGAGGTGCAGGACGGGTACAACCTGGCCGATCTCGTCAACGAGGCTCTCGCGGATGGTGATCTGGCCCGCTATCAAGTGCGGGCCTTGATCAACTCCCTGCTGGTCGAAAAGTTCGATTACGCATACAAAGCGCATAACCTCACCACGACGGTGGAGGAGGTGGACAAGCTTGTCGAAAAAGTCGGCAGCTGGGGGCGCTTGCAGTTCGTGCTGGCCTATCATCACCCCCAGGCCGGGCTCTTCGTGCTCAACCCGAAGAGCAAGGTGCAGTGGGAGGATACTCTCCCGCTTATGCAGGACGAGCTGGTGGTGGTGTACGTGGGCTCGGTCGACGGCGGTCTCGAGGACAAGGTCCTCGAGGGCGCCATCGGGGATCTGCTGAAGCTGCTTTACGGCGGCACAGTGCGAGACAAAAAGGACTACACGGGCACCGGGGCGACGGCCGCCAAAACCCGAAAGGCGCCGGAACCGGAAGCACAGCAGCCTGCAGGGGCTGCCGGGACGGCAACCGAGGCGCCACCGAGCAAGGCGCCGCCGGGAAAGAAACGCCGGATTACCCCGCGTTACTCAGTGCTTGTGACCAACGAGCTGTTTCACAACGGCAACGTCGAGGCGTGGAAGAGGATCATCGAGAGCTACAAGAACAAGTACCACGGCCTTGATGTGCTTATCTGGTACGAGAACGAGCGTATCAACGATATAAACAGTTTGTTCAAATGGGGGAAGGTCAAGCACGGCACGCCGATCATGTTCAGCGTCGTGGGCGAGGACATCAAAGGCGTGTCCAAGCTGCAGCGCTATCTCTTCGAGGGCGCAAGCCCCCGGTTCGAGGCATTCCTGAAGGGCGGCGTCGGACGCACACTGGACCTGTTCTGAAATACCACATGAGAGGCGGATATGGGACGTATCTACTCCTTTAACAGTTCGGAGTTCATCTCCGATCCTGAAGTCCTGGAGACGATCGGCAGCCGGGGCGCGCGCGTAATGGAGCTCGCATCCCTGGGTGCACCGATCGCTCCCGGTTTTATTCTCTCCAACGAGCTTCTCGGGGAAATCGTGGAGGATCCCTCCATCGCGTTCGACCTCTACAAAGAGCCGATCGCCCGGATGGAGCAGACCCTCGAGAAGGGTTTCAACGACAAGGACAATCCGCTTCTAGTGAAGGTCGCCGAGAGTCCGACCCTCAACATGGTCCGGACACTGTCGTCGATACACAACATCGGACTGGGTGATCATACCGTCGACGGCTTCGGCAACTTCGTCGGCGAGGGGTTTGCCTATCACGAGTACGGCAACCTCGTACAGAAGATCATCGAACTCGAGCTGCTCACCGATGTCGACAAGACACGGGCGAAGAAGCTGCAGACCTATCGGGATGCTCTGAAGAAATCCACGAGCGGCAAGACGGTGAAGAAAGAAAAGGTAAAAGAGGCTCTCGACTCCGGTCGCGATCTCTTTCCTGAGGAGATCTATACCAATACCCACGAGCAGCTGATGTACGTGGTGAGGATCTTCCACGCACTCTTTCAGGCGAGCACCTCGAGCGTCGATTCGTCTCTCGTTGTGCAGGGCATGGTCTTCGGCAATTTCGGTAAGAACTCCGGCTTCGGCAGCTTCTACACACACGATATCATCGAGGGCGATTCGCGCATCAGCGGTGAGTACTTCGAGCAGGCCTTCGACGCCCGGCAGAAGAAGGGTGTGCCTCTCGAAAATGTGTCCAAGGGTTTCTACAAAGAGCTCGATCGGATCGGGAGCGAGCTCGAGAAGCACTTCAAGGAAATCCGCAACGTGCGCTTTACCGTGGAAAACGGCAAGCTCTGGGTCATCGACCAGCAGCCCGTCCCCAACAAGTCCACGCAGGCGGAAATCAAGACGCTTCTCGATCTTCACAAAGACAAGGTCGTCGACGACGACTTTGTGATCGCCAGCATCAAGCCGGGGCGCTTGAGCGAAATTCTGCATCCTGCACTCGATGTGTCCTCGGTGTCGAGTTTCAAGACGGCGAATGGCGGCATTGCGGGCGCCGTCGGTGCGGCCATCGGCCGTGTGTACTTTACCACCGACGGACTCCTGAAGGCTCACAAGCGGGCCATCCAGGAGAACCAACCGGCAGATTTCATTCTCGCCATGCCCTCGACCTTCGCGGAGGACGTGAAGGCAATCGAGGTTGCCAAGGGAGTATTGAGCTCCGAAGGCGGCTACGCCTCCCATGCGCCGGTTGTTGCACGGAGCCTCGGTAAGGTGGCGCTAGTCTACCCGGGCGTCCGATTCCTGAAGAACTCCATGAAGATCGGGGACACCGAGGTGAAGGAGGGCGAGTACATCACGCTGAACGTGCCGTACTACGAGAAGCCCACCATCTATTTCGGCCAGGCTCGACTGAGCAAGCCGACACCCGAGGGTAGCGGTCTGCTCGAGTTCCTCGACATCGTGCAGCGTCGCATCGATGACTTCGACGTTCATGCCAACGCCGACCAGCCGAAAGACGCCGAGCTCGCGCTCACCTTTAAGGCGCACGGCATAGGTCTCTGCCGCACCGAGCACATGTTCTTTGCCGACGACCGCATCAATACCTTCCGGTCCATGATCATCGCCGAGTCGCAGGAAGAGCGTGCCGACGTGCTGGAGAAGCTCGAGCCGATGCAGATGAACGACTTCTATCAGTTGTTCAAGATCATGGAGGGGCTGCCGGTCACCATCCGCCTTCTCGATGCTCCGCTGCACGAGTTTTTGCCCCACACCCAGGACTCCATGAAGCAGTTCGTCGAGTTTTTTCGCAAGGGCCACCCCAAGGTGAGCGAAAAAGAGGTCAAGCTGCGATGCGATCTCCTCGAAGAGTTCAACCCCATGCTCGGCCATCGTGGTATCCGGGTGGCAATCTCCTACCCGGAGATCTACCGCATGCAGGTACGCGCCATATTCCAGGCCGCTTACAAGCTCAAGGCCGACAGAGGCATCGAGGTCACTCCGGAGATCATGATACCGCTGGTGATGACCGCGAACGAGCTCAAGACCATCCGAAACGGAAAACGGATCGAGGGCAAGTCGATAGCCGGCATCCAGGATATCGAGGGGAGCGTGCGCAAGGAAATGAAGATCGACGAGCCGATCGAGTACAAGATCGGCACGATGATCGAGCTTCCCGCAGCTGCTCTTCAGGCTGACCGCGTGGCGCGGTATGCGGAGTTCTTCAGCTTCGGTACGAACGACCTGACGCAGACCACCAACGGTTTGTCGCGGGACGACTTCAACAACTTCTTCTCCGACTACAACGAGTTCGACCTCCTCGAGGAAAACCCGTTCAAGGTGCTCGGCGAACAGGTCAAGGAGATGATCGCAATCGCCGCCGAGCGCGGTCGGCTGACCCGGCCCGACCTGAACCTCGGTCTCTGTGGTGAGCACGGCGCCGAGCCGGAGAACATCCCGTTTGCCAAGGACATCGGCCTGAACTACGTCTCCACCTCGCCATACGGCATCCCGATCGCGAAGCTCGCGATCGCGCAGATGAATATAGAGCGGGAGCAAGAGGCCGAGAAGAAGTAGGCGCGGACGTAGGTTGCAAGCGCGGAGCGCGAGCGCCATGCGCCCGTGGTCCCGTCGTTCTTCTTCATATCGGCCGAGAGTTTCGATCAGAATGTGAAAGGCCGCCCCCGCGAGGGGCGGCCTTTTTTATCGTTCGTATCGTGCGTATTTTTTACTTGCTCGAGAGCGGCTTATCAATCGTCAATGTCTGGAATGGTGTAATCGTCGTCGAGCGCTACGAGCAGCTCTCCAAAGGTGAAGCTGAGCTCGGAAATCTCGCCGTTCACAGTTGTCTCTTCGGCGTCATCCTCCAAGAAGGTGCCGCTTATCCCGAAGTCGAACCTGCCGCCGGAGCTGGGTCCACCACCCGAGAATCCCGCCGTCGTGAGGTTTGGCTGAGGGTCTCCGACAAGGTAATACTGACGGTCTTCAGAGAGGAGGGCAGTTGCCACTCCGTAAATGCTCCCGGCTTCAGGTAGCGTGGATGACTCCTCGCCAAGAATGCTGAGGGAGTACGAGGACCGTTTCGGCTCGATGGCACTGTTACTATCAAGGATGTAGAGAAATACCTCAACCTCCTGGTCGGCGGGCTCCTCGGCGTAGAACCAAAGTGCAAAGAAGTTGTAAGAAGAAAACTCTTCAAACTCCTCTCCGAACTCATCTTCAGACTCGTCGAATGAGAAACGCGCGATAATTGCGCGGTCGAGGACCGCGGCGGTCTCCTCTCCGTCGATTATCGTGGTAACGGAGCCGGTGCCCTCGTACTCGTAAAACGAGAAATCTCCGAGGTCGATTGGCTCCGGCGGAACAAGGAAGGGCTCCACGTAACGCTCGTAGAGAGTCTCTAAAAAGGCCGGAAACCGATCCGCGGTCAGATTTACCGACACCGTGGTATCCGCGCCGGCGCGGATACGGGCCGTTGTAAAGCCCAGCCTCAAGGCGCCTTCTCCGGCGTCCCCGTCTATCCAGATTACGTACTCCTGCCCCACATCGAGGTTGTCGAAGCGGACGCTGGAAACGTCGTCCAGATTGTTGTCGTCGAAATAGCGTGCCACGCCGCCGGGGATGGAGACGACTCCGCCGTTGCCGTCTTCGGTGGTAAGTGGTTGCGGCTGGCCGAACTCTTCGAGTGCCGGACTATCAGCCGGGAGCGGGGCAGTGCGATCGGGCGTCTCTGGTACGCCATTGGGCCCCACGCGAACGCTCCTGCCGCCGCCACGGAAGTAATCCGCCTCGACCACGAAGAAGGTCAGCTCGCCGAAGGCGCTTAGATCCTGTGTACCGATACCCGAGGCGCGCCTGAAGTCGATGGTGAGTGCGCCCCCCGCTGATGGGTCATCGGTGAGATTCCAGGCGCAGCCTCCCACCAACAGCGAAACGGCAACAAATGCCGCCACGGATACCGTGCCTCGGATTATAGCCCTGTGTGCTTCGGGTTTTCCGCTATTCCAGCGATTCATTCTCTCCCTGCCTCCGCCCGGTTTAGTGTGCTACGGGCGTCAATACGTTACATCTATGACGACAGCCTGCTTGTCTTCGGGTATCGTCCGGATCGGATTGTTGGTATCGCTTCCCGCGCCCGATCCGGGCGTGGTGGAGGAGACTATCGAGCGACGGATGCGCTCGTTCTCGGGGTCAGACGGTGGGTCGGTGGGATCCACGCTCGTCTCCTCGTTTTGAACGACCGACACCTGCCGCCCGTAAGGATTAGACACGGAGACGAGTCCCGTGAGAACCCGCACCGTCCGGCCGTTGAAGGTAAAATCAGTGCCGCGCACGGAAGCGGTTACCACCGGGCTGCGAAATCGGAAATCCGATCGGACGCCCTCCGCGCTCTGTACTTCACCTCTTACTCGCCCGACTCTTAGAAACATCTCACTCTCGATGGAGTCGTCCCGCTTTATGAGCTGGTCGACCCGCATCCGCGTGAGCGGCCGCACACGGAGAACGGCGGCGTCTCCAAGGGCGAGGACCGCCTCCGACGAGAAACTCGTGGAGATCTCGGCGTCGACCGGTATCTCCATGCCCTCCTCACCAGGCTCCCATCCGTTTCCGGGCAGGCGAACCTCGACGCGACCATCGACCGACTGCAGCACCGCGCGAAACGTTTGTGCCTGGAGTAAGCCGGGCGTGGCGAGGAGTACGACGAGGAGCAGGCCGGCCAAAGCGAGAACCCGATGCGGTGGCGTTGCTTCCCCTCGATGCTGTATCAATCGGCTCGTGGAGTTGTATGTCACGTTACCCTCTCCTTTACAAATGAACCGGCTTAATGAACCGGCTTAATGAAAGACCCCGGAGCTCAGAAGCTCGTACTGAACTCCACGCGTCCATACACCGTTGTGTCTCCCTCCTCGGGAATAAACACTCCCACCTGAACCGAGCCACCAATGTCGGAGAACGGGCGCAGGTTGATGCGGCCCCCGGCCTCGGTGCCGCGATAGGCATCGGAGGCGGTCGGATCCGCCCCGAACACGGCCGCCCCGTACCCGCCGACACCCACGTTCTGAAGGACTTCAGATTCCGCCGAATAGAACGGTCGGAAGGAGTACTCTCCTGACGCGAGCAGTACATCAGGGGTTGTGATGGGCGTGAGCGTTATCAGGTCAGGCTGCGTTATGGGTGTGTAGGCCTCAAAATCCTCGTCGTCGGCGGAGGCGTAGAATCCGCGAAGGGAGATGACGGATCGCGCCAGGGCGTCGAAGAAGATTCGAAATCGATGTGAACCGGCGAACATCACCCCGGAGGTGTCGACATCCCGGGCATCGTCGGAATACTGCACGCCCCCTACAAGGCCGACTGTCTGGTAGTATAACCCCGAAAACACGCGACCGCCAAGGGAGAGATACCCGTACTGCGTATCGATGAGATCCTCGTCGCCGGACTGCATATCGAACTGTGCGACGCCGCCGAGGAGCAGATCCTGCCTGAGAACCAGCTCGGGGAACTCAACCTCGAGCAGGGTAATCCAGCGCGGAGGCGCAGTGGTTCTTTGATCATCGAGAAGGTCGGTGAGATCGGCAAAAGACATCTGAATCGACGCATTTTCCTTGAGGAGCATCCCCGTGTATCCGCCTGCAAGCCGGAGTCCGATCCGCGGATAATCGAGAGACGCCGCAAGACCATCCGCGCGATGGTCAACCACCAGGCCCCCGCTATCGGAGAGCTGGTATCGTCCACCCGTCAGGCCCAGTACGGATTGCGGTCCAAGCACCGCCGGCAGCGCCGCTTTGCCCGTAAAATACTCCAGATCGGCGGCGGCCACATCGTCGACGATATAGAGCACGATCCCTTCGATGAGTAGTTCCGCCGTGGCATCCCCTTCCAGTTCGGGGAAAAGCTTAGCCCACGCTCCCAGGGTGAAACGACCCCGCGGGTCCTCGTTCTCCTCAAAGTCGCCCTGAGATTGCAGTCGCCCGCCGCTGTCGAGGCCCCGTGCGGTTTCAGGGGCGAGAAGGAGGCCTGCGGCAAGTATCGTCGCCGCGACAGCGAACGCAGGCACCCGGAAACGAGATGCGTTCATTCGCGGTCCTCCATCGTCTCGAGTATACGCGTTATCATGCGCAGCGCACGCTCACCATCGAGGGGCTGCAATGCGTAGTTCTGTCCAGCCACGATGCCGCGCCAGCGCATCTCGCGCAGTGCGTAGCGGGGGCCCGGGAAGAACCCATACCAGAAACCGCCGGATAGACCGTGGGAAAGCATGAGCATGTAGGAGAAGTCGCCGAGGGTAGCGTCGGATTCGAGGTCCCGGTCGGCGTAGCGGTCACGGTGCTCGGCACCCGCAGCCAGGGCGCGCAACATGCCGACAGCCGCCGCCGCGTCCTGTCGCGGATCGATCACCTCGGCTGAGAGGGTTGCGAGGTAGGCCGCGTCACCGATGCTCAGCCCCGGGGACGCGAGAATGCCGTCTATGCGATCGGCGGACTGCCCGAGCACAATTCCGGCGGGAAGGAGAGTAAGCAATACTACCAGTAGCGTAAGCTTCACCCGAGCACTCATGTTCCTGATCATACTGCATCACCGACCTCAAGTCAGCAGTTTTTTGCATAAACTTGTGTTCACAGGTCTTGTTTTTTGCATGCGGCGCGAGCATACTGCTGGCAGACGAATAGCGAGCACAAACCGACGCTCGCAGGAGGAGGGATTGGATGGCAAAGAGACGAGTGCTGTTCACGGTTCTGTGTGCGGCGGCAGTTCTGCTCCCGGCCACCGTATCGGCTCAGGGGCTGGAAGCAACCGACGCGGAGTTTCGGGTGTTCGGTGTCGAGTTGGGCTCGCTTGCAGGGTATAACCTGGAAGACGAGGAAGCCGTGATAGGGCGCAATTTTGGTTTGAGCCTTGCAGTGATGGAGAACATCCAGGTCGGCCTGGGTGCGGTCGTTTTCTCGGCCGACGGCATTCCTCAGCGCATGTACGCGGGTATGAAGTTCGACTACTTCTTTACGGACCGGCTTGCGTTCTCGCTGCTGACCGGTAATGCCACCGTTGGCCCGGATCCGGCCTTCGGTGGTGCGGTCGGTGGACAGTATCTGATCGTGCGTAGTCAGCCGGAAAACGGCTTTTCCTCAGCGTTGAAGGTGAAAGTCGACTATTTCATGAACGATGAAGACGGTCCGGACGCGGGCACGATTGCGATCGGCCTTGCAGGTTCCATCGGGCTGTAGCACAGAGCTGCTGCTGAGCGTAATCCAAGGAAATTAGGAGCGTTATGATGAGAAAGATGATCGTTGCCACCACGGCTGCGGTGGCACTGCTGCTGTTGGCACCGGCTGTGTTCGCGCAGGAGACCGTAACCGACATTTTCGGTATCGAAGTCGGTACCGTCATGGGCTATAACTTTAACACGGAGGATATCGGCGCGGGCGAGTCTATGGCCGTGTCCTTCGGCTTCGGCGAAC
This sequence comes from uncultured Spirochaetaceae bacterium, assembly GCA_964631585.1. Taxonomy (GTDB): domain Bacteria; phylum Spirochaetota; class Spirochaetia; order DSM-27196; family PWMO01; genus JAAAOH01. Next base: position 17,583 of record CAZVXU010000019.1, read on the forward strand.
AGTTCGAGGCGAGTTTAATGTTTATAGATGGGGATGGCACCGACATGCCCGACTTCAGCCTTCTGCGCATGTCGTACTACCTGCTCGACGAAGTCGGGCTGGAGATCTCTACCGGAAGCAGTGCGGGAACAGTCGCAGCCGGTTTCGGGGTGTTTTCCTATCCGATTCGCAGGGAGTTCAACGAAACGCTTACCACGGCGCTGGGCCTTGACCTCAGCTACCTGGTACCGGATATCGCCACGGATCTCGACGAGGGTATCCTCGCCTTCGGGTTGAACGCAACGGTAGCCTTCTGAGTGCCCGCCTGCGTCTAGATTAAAGGGTGCTCTGCTTGGCAGAGGGCCTGTGGCCTCGCGGTAGAACACAGAAATACGCAACGTCGAGGCCGCCCGCATAGGGCGGCCGTGTTTTTCTGGTGGCCACGACGCTATGTGCGAACTGATGCGCCTTTGAGCAAATCATCGGCCCGTGCGAGCGACGCCGTACAATCGAGGGTGAGAGGGGTTACGGAGACCACGCGGTCCACGGCGAAGGCGTAGATGTCGTCTTCGGGGCTGAGGGCGTCCCGGTCGAGGTGTATGGTCGTCTCACCGTCGGAGAGCTTACCGTCGACCCGGGGCTCCGGAACTACGGTGTGAAAGTAATGGTGACGGGAGAGCCGTGTTATACGCTCCTCCGTCCCCACCGGGCAATTATGCGGCACGTCGACCTTGAGCACGTCGAAGGGCAAGAGCTCGTCATGCGTGCGCGCGCGGGAGAGCTCGAGAAGCCGCTGCGCATAGCGTCGCGTGACGCGAATCGGCTCTTCCCAGTCGAGGTCGCCGTAGACGAAGTGATGCTCGATGTCCGTTTGCCGTGACACCGCAATAGCCGGCACACCCTGTGCGGCCGCCTGGAACGCCGCCCCGACCGTGCCTGAGATGGTGATATTGTTTCCGAGGTTCTCTCCGTAGTTGATCCCCGACACGACGATATCGGGCATGCGCCCCCCGCAGAGGACGGCAAACGCGTGGCGCACCACGAGTGCCGGAGACGCGTCGAGGTGAAAGGCGGCGACCTCGGCGCCGTCGACCTCTACCGTCGTCGAATGAAAGTGATCGGCCGGATTCCCGACCATGCTCCGTCCCCGCGCCGTCTGCTGCTCGGTGGGAGCGGCTACGAGAACCTGTCCGAGGCCCTGCACGGCCTCGATGGCCGCATGAAGGCCCGGCGAGAGCACGCCGTCGTCGTTGGTTACCAGTATCAGCGGTTCATCGTCTTTGAAGTCCAAAATGTCCACGGAAGCAGCATAGGCGGTTCGGTCGGTTCTTGCAAGGGGCAATGCCGAAGTCGATTGTTGTGCTGGGAAGCTAAAGCTCCGGATATCCCCTGTTGGCGACCCACTATTATCCCTGCCGCTTACGCATTCCATCCACCACCCCGTGTGCTTTCGATTGACGTGTCGAATCTTTACGTATAATATGTAATATAAGGTAGTGTGTGATGCCACAGCTTTCACTCTACATAGACGAAGAAACACTGCAGAGGCTGAAGCGGGCGGCGGCGCTCGAGCAAGTCTCTTTGTCCAAGTACGTTTCGCGGCGGATAAATGAATCGATTGCGGATTCATGGCCACCCCGGTATGAAACGCTTTTCGGCGCCATAGATGACGAGTCGTTTGCCGCAGAGCGAGCTCCGAGGTTCGACGGAGATACCCCTCGAGAGGAGCTGTGACGTACTGCCTGGACACGAATACCTGCATCTACTATCTCACCGGACGTAAGCCTGCGGTCAAGGAGCGGCTTCTCGCCCACTCGCCGGGCGAGATCCTGATTCCGGCGATTGTAGAGGCCGAGCTCCTCTACGGAGCAGAGCGGAGTCGTAGACGAGATTATAATACCTCCGCCGTGAGGGAGTTTCTTCTGCCCTTCAGTACTGCAGCGTTCGGAAGTGCCGCGGCACAGGTCTACGCTCGGATGCGTGCCGATCTGGAGCGGATCGGGCTGCCGATCGGTCCGAATGACCTGATCATAGCAGCCATCGCCATCGCTACCGAAACTACCCTGGTAACGCACAACGTGGCCGAGTTCAGCCGGGTCGGAGAGCTCTCACTGGAAGACTGGACGGAAAGCCCGGCATAAACGCGCACGAGGGATCGAAGCGAAAACCCTGCACCCCGCCGCGGATAGAAAAATGACCGTTAGGGCCGCGCGTATTACAATGAGGGAGATGAATACCTACACTGCGGTCGTCAAGAACGACGGCGCCTGGTGGTACGGCTGGATCGAAGAAGCTCCCGGCGTGAACGCACAGGAAGCTACTCGGGACGAGCTCCTCGTCGCTCTTGAAGCAGCGCAGGATGACTACACCGAGGAGCCGATCGCTCTTTGAAGCGATCGGCACTGGTGAAGCACATGAGGCGAGAAGGGCGCTCCCTGCGCCGCGAGGGTTCGCGTCACTCCTGGTGGCAGAGTGATAAGACCGGGAAACGAAGCGCGGTACCGCGCCACGCTGAAGTGCCGGATCAATTGGCCCGGAAGATCTGCAAAGACCTCGGCATGCCGATTATTGGGGGGCGGCATATATGCCTCAGTTGCGCCGCTCATCGTGTTCCCCGCCGGCAGACGATTCCCGACGGAACTGATTTCCGGTTGTTGTACAAGTTCCACGCGGAAACGTGTGGAACTTCCGGACGTCGACATCATTATGGAAAGAGAATAGCTCACAGCTCGTCGGCGCTGTGGTTGTGGGCAAGGATGATGCTCTTGCGCAGGCGGTCGCCGCCGGCCAGCTTTGGTGCCTCCGTTATCATCATCATCATCATCATCAGCAGCAGCAGGGCTACTGAGTTCTTGCCGTATCGCTATATAATAGAAACCTTGACGGTGTTACGCATAGCATGTCGGAGGGAGAATAGTGCAACAGAAGAGGCCGACGTACCGCATAGGATTGGCTGCGGTTGGAGTTCCCTGTGTTGTGAGTGTCGGGAGGGAGCTTTTCGTCTCTCTCTTTAATCCTGCCCTCGACCTCGGCGCATCCGAGAGGGTTCGCTTCGCCCTCTCCAAGACGGATGTATATGTCCTGGTCTTCATATTCGCTCTCCTTTCCTGGTTCGTCGTTATGCGGATGCTCAGTCCCCTCCTGCGCTATCTGGAGAAGGGAGGAGACGAAAGCGAGCGCCTACGGGCCCGGCGTGCGGCCCTGAAGGTGCCCTGGTTCCTCCTCCTTCTGCACGTTATTCTGTGGCTCGCAGGCAATACGGTTATGTACGCGGCTATCTACGATTGGACGGCCCCCGGGGGGCTGAGCTACCTCTGGTCCACAGCCATCGCTCTCTCGGCGGCATTTTTCACCGGTCTCCTGACCGCCCTCTCAATAAACGGAATTCTCATTCCCACCCGCCGTGCCCTCAACATGACCGGTATCCATAAGGGTGAGGTGGACCGTTTCGTGATGATTAAGGACTGGTTCATCCTCCTTGTCGCGGTAGCAGTGGCTGCGGTGGTAATGACTTATCTCGGCGGCTTTTACGCAACGGAGATCCCGGTACGTTACGGATACCCGAAATACGAGACCGCGGTGGTTCTGGCGAGTGGGTGTCTTATTCTTCTCGTCGGTGCTCTCTTCTACTTTTCGCGGAAGGAGACAACGGCGCAGGTGGAGAATCTCAAGGAGCGACTTCAGGAGATTTCGGCGGCAAGCGGAGATCTTACCCGAGAGATACGGCTTCTTCATTTCGACAAGATCGGTGAAATCGTCGCCGAGATGAACCACTTTATCGGGGGGCTGCGAAGCATGATCGGCGAGCTGATGGACGCGTTCGATTCCCTCGCTGAGACTGGAGTGAAGCTGCGGGAACACGTGGAATCGACGGACGGCAGAATCGCTGCCAGCACGAAGGCGGTGGAGCGTATACGCGGAGAGACCGAGCATCAGAATGCGAAGGTGGGAGATTCGAGCGCCTCGGCCCAGAAGATCGCCGACCACATCGAGAGGCTCGAAGCCCTCATTGGCGAGCAGGGAGACGGGTTAAAGAACTCCAGTTCGGGAGTGGAGGAGATCGTCGCCAGGATTGGCAACACCGCGGAACTCTTCGAAGAGGTTGCGGAAAAGAGCGTTAGACTCTCCGCTGAGGCGGAGGAAGGCACCGGGCGAATTACCAGGGTAGAAGAGAAGATGGCTGAGCTGGCGCAACGGGCCCAGTCTCTGAAAGAGGTGAATACCCTCATAGCCGATATCGCCAGCCAGACCAATCTCCTGGCGATGAACGCGGCGATAGAGGCAGCTCACGCCGGAGAGACCGGAAGAGGCTTTGCCGTGGTAGCAGGGGAGGTGAGAAAGCTCGCCGAGAACAGCGCCGGACACAGCAAAACCATCGGTGATAACCTCTCGCGCACGATAGAGTCGATCGAAGAAATTGTCGTGTCGGTGCGCGAGGCAAGAAACACTTTCTCCAAGGTGCGGGATCTGACGAAGGAGACGGGAGGGATCGAGGAGGGCCTTCTGCATCTCACTCGGGAGCAGCAGAAAAGAGGTGAAGAGGTCCTGGCTTCTCTCTCCGAGCTCGACGAAATATCCACCCAAGTGAGTGGCTTTGTGTCATCGATAAACGGCGAGGCTCGGACCATCGCTGCGGACCTCGATCAACTCGACGAGATAAGCGACCACGTCGAGGAGCATGCCGCCGAAGCGGCCGATGCGGCAATCGAGATGAAAGAGGAGATAGGTCGAACCCATGAATTGAGTGCGCGTACCGAGGACGAGATTAGTCGGGTGCGCCGGCGTCTTTCGCTGTTTACCCTGAAATAGGCGGAAAACTGCACATGGGCGACGGACCCGCCCGTTTCCGGAAGAGACCTCGGAAAAATCGCCAATAATGTGACAGAATGTAATGCGATATGGCAACTTCTCGGTACCGGTGCAGCAGAGTTCCGCAGGCGAAACGGAGAAAGAGCGTCGAGGAGGAAATGGAACGGTCGCCGCTCGGACTCCGCCCGGCGGGGATTCTACTCTTTGCTCTCCACGTTGCAGCCTCGGCGATAGTGGGTATCAGCCTTATTGATCCTCAATCAGGTCTTGCGGCGGTTGAACTGCCGATGGGGTTGTGGATTCTTATCCCCTTTCTATTGCCGATCTCGGCGCTTCTCCTCCTCCCGGCTCTTCCGGGAGCTCTCCTGTCCGCACTCTTCCTGGCGGTACTCGGCTCCGTGACAGTTGGCGTTTCAATCGGACGGATGAGTGTGTCGGTTGGACCTGACTTTCTCCTCGCGCTGGTGCTACTGTCGTTGATCTCCGGCCTGGCGATCTTTCTGATCCAACGACGCTCTCGAGGGTTGCTGCGCCGGACGCTCTCGAGGAGCTACCGCAACCCGGTGAGCGGCTTACCCAACCGGTACAAGCTCCTGGAGGATGTGCGACACGCAGAGGCGCCGGTGTTGGCCCTCGTGAAGGCCGAGCGGTTCACCGAAATCAACTCCTGCTTCGGCTACAGCTTCGGAGAGGAGTACATCCGCAGTATCACTGAAGTCATCCTGGGGACGCTGAACAGGACACTCTCTTTTGTCTCGCTCTACCATGTTGACCGCGACACCTTTGCGATCCTGCAGGAGAACTCCCGATTCGGAAAGGCTGGAACCGCTTTCGACGAGCGTTTCTCGACGATCATTTCGCTGCTCCGGGACCAGACCTTCTCGATCAGCGGGCTCCGCTTTCCCGTTCCCGTGACTGCCGGCATTGCGGTAGGAAAGAGCGGGGATGGAGTGCTCCTGTACAACCAGGCGGAGCAGGCACTTACTGCAGCGCTCTATGCCGGCAGGTCTCAAATGCTCTTCAGCGACAGCGAAATCGTGAAAGAAGACATCGTCTCCAACACTAGTACCCTGGCAATGGTCAGTCATGCGATCAAGAGCGACCTGGTAGAAGTGCACTTTCAGCCGATCATGCGCAACCACGGTTCCAGGATAGCCATGTACGAGGCGCTCGTCCGACTCAGGACGGATGAGGGAGAGCTCATCCCGCCGGGATCCTTTCTCTTTACTACAAAACTCTCTTCCTATCATAAGGAGCTCACCCGAATCGTTTTCGAGAAGACCTTCAAGAGAATGAGCGGTAGCGAGCTGCTGTTCACCGTCAATATTTCCATGGAGAACATCCTGGACGAGCACTTTCTCCCCCTTTTGGAGGCGCTCATGAGGAAGCACGGAGACTGCCGGGACCGATGCGTCCTTGAGATTACCGAAAGCGAGGGCGTGCAGAACTATCGAGATGTAGCAGATTTCATTGAGGCGGTCCGTAAGCTGGGTTACAGAGTGGCGATCGATGATTTCGGTTCGGGCTACTCCAACTTTGCGAACGTAATCCACCTGCCGGTAGATTACGTGAAATTCGACGGGAGCCTGATCCAGGGATTGCTCAACGATGATCGTGCAGAGAAGGTGGTTGGCAAGATGAACGAAATGGCGAAAAGCCTGAACATACGCACCATAGCGGAGTTCGTAGACTCCCGAGAGCTCTTGACCGCGGTCCGAAGGATCCGTATCGATTACTCTCAGGGATTTCTCATCGGGAAGCCTGCGGCACGGTTAGCGAAGACGGTCGAACTCGCGGGATAAGTGCCGCAAAGCAGCGCTCGAGCCGGCGGATGATGATTACGCCGACGACCCGATCGTGCTGTGAAGCGATCGGGTCTGATGAAGCACCTCACGCAATACGGATTGACCATGTGCCGCTGATCGTCTCCCGACCCTGCGAGCGGCAGGCCACGGCGCCGCACCCCCCGGATGGGCACGAGGGATCGAAGCGGAAATCCCGCACCCCGCCGCGCTCAAGCGTGGCGGGGGAGGAATTGCAGCGGAGAGCCCGACCCCGCCCACCACGCAAACTGCTGCGCCCCCGATCCCTGACGCCCGCAGCGCGCCCCGGCATCCACCTGAGGCCGGCCCCAGACCCCAGCGTACAGTGCCACCTTATGGTTAGCCGCGCCGCGCCTCCGACGCACTCCCTGCGGCGGGCGGCGACCCCGCGCCCGGGGCGCGCCCGTCGCGCGACCTCGAGCTTGCTCGGGGAGCGCCAGACGGGCGTGTCCCGAGGTGAGGGGGCGTGGTCGGGCAGAGACGAGTGCGTCGGAGGCGGGATTTAACGCCGGCGG
>CAZVXU010000019.1:24808-26481 GCA_964631585.1 uncultured Spirochaetaceae bacterium
GGTGCGCGATTGCTTGGTGCGCGACCGCTTGGTTCTTTGCGTTTCGTGCCGCTGCGTGAGAAGTGGCTCCTGTGCGCTGCCTCCCGCTCCTCGAACGTCGTGCCCGGCTCGCTGTCGGCGCTGCGTCGTCCGTCGCGTGCCGCCTCATCCCGTGAGGAGAGTACTGCACGCACGGTCTCGTAGGCGAGGTTAATGCTCGTCATCTTTTCGGTAGACCACGCCTGCCGGTCGACGTTATAGTCAGGGTGGTAGCGCTTTACGAGGCGGCGATATGCGAGCACGAGGTCCCGGACGGTTGCGTTGTGAGGCAGGCTAAGGATGTCGTATGCCGTGTTGACGGTCATGGCCACCTGTGGAGTATACCTCTCGCCGGCGCGGCGCCGCAAGGAGACTGGAAATATTTGACTGATCGTATGCTTTTGCATACAATCATACGAAACGGACGAGACTGCGAGGTGAAGCATGGCAGAGATGAAAGAGTTGTTCTCAGCGTACCGAAACAGCGAGTTGCCGACCGACGGAGGGTACATAATCAGCACCTTCTTTGATGAGAGCTCGACCTACACCAAGTACGAAGTTACCTCCTACAACAATGTGAAAGACATTTTCCCGGGAGAGGATGGGCTGACGTTTCAGGCAGACGGGCAGAAGGTGTTTGTGCTCGTCGAGCCGGCTAACTACTCCAAGAAGCACGTTGAGCCGACCTATCGCAGCCATTTAGAACATATTCCCTACCGGTTCAAGGAAGTCGAGATCCACACGACCCGGCGGCAGGACAAGATCATGATCGGCCGCGAACCGGTTATGACCTACGGATCGTTCACCATCCTCAAGAGCCAGGGTGCAAACTTTTCCTACGTCTTCTACAACGCAGAGGACCTTATCGAGACCATCCGAGATTTCTTCGCGAAGTCACTGTGGCAGGATGCCCGTGTGCCGAAGCGCGATGCCGAGGACGCGGCTAAGATCATCCAGGCGACCTTCGAGCAGATCGTGATACAGCCACCGGAGTCGACGTAAGCGCCGGGCCCTCCGTCCCCCGGAAACAAGCCTTTCCCCAAAAAAGAAGAAGAGCCCGGAATTGCTTCCGGGCTCTTTCTGTATGACGTGTAAGTGCGTGTCACGCCGCCGGCGGCGGGGCCGAGCGGCGGGCCGGAGCGGCGGCGTACCGCGCCTGCGGCTCAGCCTTCGGCCGAGCCCGGCTTGTCCGCGAGGTACTTGTAGAGGTCCCACTGAGAGGTGACCCCCTTCTCCGCCTTCTCGAGGAGCTCCTGCGCCACCTCGGGGTTGCTCTGCCTGAGCGACCGGTAGCGGATCTCCTTGTACATGTAGTCGGAGAGGTCGGTCGACGGCTCCTTGGAGTCGAGCTGCAGCGGGTTTTTGCCCTCCGCCTCGAGGGTCGGGTCGTAGCGGTAGAGGGGCCATAGTCCGCTGGTCACGGCGGCCTTCTGCTGATCCATACCCTTCGACATATCGATGCCGTGAGCGATGCAGTTGGAGTAGGCGATGACGATGGAGGGGCCGTCGTAGGCTTCCGCCTCGAGCATTGCCTTTATGGTCTGCATGCGGTTGTAGCCCATGGAGACCCGGGCGACGTAGACATAGCCGTAGGTCATCGCCATCAGGCCGAGATCCTTCTTCTTGAGGGTCTTGCCGGCGTAGGCGAACTTGGC
>CAZVXU010000020.1:0-24827 GCA_964631585.1 uncultured Spirochaetaceae bacterium
TCGGCATGACTTCCTGCGGGATCTTCAAGAAGCTGATGAGCCAGCTGAAGGCCTGGCCGGCGCCGACCAGCACGAACACAACGCCGGTGACGACTCCGGTATCCAGAAGAACCTTGACCAGGCTCTTCCAGGTTATCGTACGGTATACCAGCGTCTCGAGGAACAGCGCGTAGAGTACGGCGGCTGCCGCTGCTTCTGTCGGGCTGAAGATTCCGGTGTAGATACCGCCCACGATGATGATAGGGAATCCGAGGACCGGAAAGCCCTCCTTGAAGGCGGTAATTCGTTCCTGCGTCGTGGCCTTGGGAGCGGTCCCGACCTTGTGGATCAACGAGTACACGAAGACGTAGGCGGAGAACATCAGGAATATCATGATGCCCGGAAGGATGCCCGCAAGAAAGAGCTTCCCGACCGAGGTGTTGGTGACGACCCCGTAGACGATGAACCCGATACTCGGCGGTATCAGCAGGGCGACGTCACTGGAGTTTATGATGAGCGCAAGCGTAAACGGACTCTTGTAGCCCGCCTCGAGAAGCATAGGCCGCATCGTGCCGCCGATGGCCGCCACGGTTGCCTGGGTGGAGCCGGAAACCGCACCGAAGAGCGTACAGCTTGCATTCGTGGTGATCGGTAGACCGCCGGGGACGTGACCGACCATGACCCGCACCATGTTGATGAGCCGTCTGGCCGCTTTGCCGGTGGTGAGAATGGCGGCGCCGAGAATGAACATCGGAACTGCCTGCAGGGCCGGCGGAGTCAGGCCGGTAAGCACCTGTTGCACGATGACGTTCATGTTGAACATCGGCATGTTGACTTCGAGTTGAAGCATCAGTGAGCCGAGAATGAGCACCATGAAGGGAAAGCCCATCAACAGCATTACGATCATACTTACCCACATGAGCGTCATGATTAGTACACCTCGTCCTCGTATTCACTCTGCTGTTCGGGCGATTGCCAGACGTCCTCTTCCTTGATGTTCTTCCACACGGTCCGCACGTACTGCACACCGGCCGAGAAAAACCCGATCGGTACGATCACCAGGGTAATCCAGTACGGCATGCGAAGAGCCTGCGTGCTCTGCCCCATATTCATGGCATTCATCATGTAGTTCCACGAGTGGTAAGCCATGAGAAACATCACGAAGGCGTTGATCGTCGAAATGATGTAGATGAATACCTTCTCCACCTTTGGCGGCATCGAATCCAGAAACGCCCCCATGCGAATGTGGCGGGCCTTTCTGGCTGCGTAGCTCACGCCCACGAAGGTAGTGAAGATGATAAGAAACTCGGACAACTCTTCGGCAAAATAGATCGCCTGGAAGAAGGTGCGGGCGATCACGTTGCCGATCAGCAGCAATGCGAGCAGCGCGGTGGAAATGCTCAACGCGCCAACCTCGAACCAGTCCAACGCCAGCGAGAATACTCGTGGAGTCGATGTTTTTTCGATCTGGTCGTCACTCATGCGATTATTGTCTCCAGCTCTCCCCGATTGCGAAAGGCGGCATGGGCCGATTGACCCACGCCGCCTCCAAACTTGGAATCAGAATCAGAATCAGTCGACACCCACCGCGGCCTTGGCGGCTTCGATGTCGGCCTTGAGGGTCTCGAGCAGCTCAGCTGCGCCTTCGCCGCCGATATCGACGTAGGTCGAATCGATCTCACGGGCCAGCTCGGTTGCCCGGGCAACCTGCTCGTCGGTGAACTCGTACCACTCGATGGAGGGCTTTTCCTCTTCGATCTTGGCACGGTCGGATGCGTTTCGCTCGTCGATCCAGTCGGCTGCCGGAACGATGGCATCTGCCCAGTAGTCCCGCATCAGCTGCTGCATATCTTCGGGAAGCCCGTCGAAGTGCTGCATGTTGATGGTCGGAATACCGAGGAAGGGTTCTGCCCACATCTGGGTGAAGTACTGGGTCGGCTCGAAAAACTTCATGCTGTAGACCGCGAAGAGGGGGTTGACCTGTGCGTCGATGAGGCCGGTCTGCAGCGCGCTGTAGACCTCGCCGTACGCCATCGGCGTCGGGGAGAAGCCGTAGTTGCGGTAGTTCTGACCGAGAAGCTGGGAGCCCATGATACGCGTCTTCACGCCGTTCATATCATCGAGGGATTCAACGGGCTCCTTCGCGGTTACCCACTGCCAACCCTCGTAGACGATGCCGAGGGGCACGAGACCGTTCTTTCGGAAGTGCTGCTCGAGCAGGTCCAGGGTATCGCCGTTCTTCACGACCCACTCGAGGACCTCACCTGTCTTCTCGCGCGGCCAGAGGTAGTGCAGTGCAAGCACCTGCGCCTGAGGCACGAACGAGCTGATCCACGCAAAGTCGGAGAACACGTACTCCACGACGCCGAGCTGTGCGAGCTCGTTGATGTCGCGGGTGTCGCCGAGGGAGCCGTAGGGGTAGACATCGAGCTGATAGACGCCGTCAGTCTCCTCCCGCATGTGGTCGGAGAAGTTGTTCGCCCACACCGTCATGAAGTCGCCTTCGACCTCTTCGGAGGCGAGGCGGGCCTCAATAACACGGCTCGGCTCCTCCTGCTCTGCGTCGGCCGCTTCCTCCTGCTGACCGCAGCTGGTAACCAGAACCGCTGCGCCAACGAGCGCTAACGCCATCAGCCACAGAATAATCCTTTTCTTCATCTTCATATACCTCCTATGTATACTTTTGCATGGTTGCGGAATAGTTGCCTCTTTCTCTATTTCTTACAACCCCCCTTTACCCCGAGCTTTCTTTTCGAAGAAGCGCAGAGCAGTGCGAACGAGCAACTCCACGCCCGTCGGCATCATATCTTCATCGATGCTGAAGTGCGGATTGTGATGGGGGTAGTCGGTCCCTTTCTCAGGATCACCCGTCCCGAGAAAGACGAACGCGGAGGGCACCCGCTTGGCGTAGGCGGCAAAGTCTTCACCGGCCATGGAGCGGTGGTCAACGATCTGCTTCTCGTCGCCAAGGATCTCGGCGGCGGTCTCCCGCACCAGCTTCACCATCTCGGGCGCGTTCACCACCACCTCGTTCTCCGTCTCAACTGAATACTCGTAGGTACATCGGTGCACGGCGCAGACCCCGGCCACGATTTCCTCCAGACGCGTCGGGGGGTCCTCGTCTCCGTCGAGCTTCGGATCGAAGAGGTAGCGGAGCGTCCCCTCCACCACCACCTCATCGGGGATGATATTGTTCTTGGTGCCGGCCTCGATCTTCGAGAATACGAGAGCTGTGGGTTTGAGAAGGCTGATGTCCCGGGTCTGAAGGCGCTGCGCGGTCTGAATGAGGTCCGCCGCGCAGATGACGGGGTCTATTGCGCTGTCGGGGTAGCCGGTGTGCCCGCCCTTTCCTTTTATGGCGATGTGAAATACGTCCATCGCCGACATCACTCCGCCGACGGTCGCGCCGATGGTGCCGCTCTTCAGCGGGGTCCAGATGTGAAGCCCCAGGGCGGCGTCCACCGGCGGATCCTCGAGGGCGCCCTCCGCCACCATCTGCTCGGCACCGGCAACTTCCTCGTTCGGCTGAAACAGGAACCGGATGCGTCCGGGTATGTCGTCTTTCATGGCGACGAGGACCTGCGCCGCCGCCAGTAGCATCGCGGTGTGTGCATCATGCCCGCAGGCATGCATCACGCCGTCGTTCTGCGACCTGTAGGGGACGTCGTTTGCCTCCTGAATGGGAAGGGCATCCATGTCGGCCCGCAGCAAAAGAACGGGACCGGAGTCCGCGGCCCCTCCCACGAGGTCAGCCACAACACCGGTCCCGGCCATGCGTCGGGGCTCGAGCCCCAGCGAGCGCAGCTGATCCTCGATCACCTGCGCCGTGCGATGTTCTTCGAAGCCCAGCTCGGGATGAGCGTGGAGATCACGCCGGATCCCGATCATCTCATCCTTCAGTTGCAGTACTTCCGTACGGATCGTCATAATACTTCTGCTATGGAACGCGCACGAGGTCCATGTCCACCAGCGTTTCCGCGATCTGCACCGCGTTCAGAGCAGCTCCTTTCCGGATGTTGTTCGAAACAACCCAGAGATTGAGACCGTTCTCGATCGTGATATCCTCCCGGATACGACCAACCATCGTCTCATCGCGGTCGTTGCTGTCGAGCGGGGTCGGATACTTGTTGTTCGCAACGTCGTCGACCACCACCACGCTCCTCGCATCGGCAAGGATTCTTTTCGCCTCATCGGCGGTTATTCTTTTCTCCGTCTCAACGTTTATGGATTCGGAGTGCCCGTACCACACCGGCACCCGCACGCAGGTGGGACTCACCTTTATGGCCTTGTCACCCATGATCTTCTGGGTCTCGTAGACCATCTTGTACTCTTCTTTGGTGTAGTCCTTCTCCTGGAATACATCGATATGGGGCACGCAGTTGAATGCAAGCTGCACCGGATGCACCCGCGGCTCCACCTGCTTGCCGGTTTCGAGATACTCCTTCGCCTCCGCCGTCAGCCCGTCGAAGCCGCGCTTTCCGCCACCGGAGGCCGCCTGGTAGGTGGAGACGATCACGCGCTTGATGGTACCTGCGTCGTGAAGGGGCTTGAGCACGACCACCATCTGGATGGTCGAGCAGTTCGGGTTGGGGATGATGCCCTTATGCCATTTGAGATCGTCGGGGTTGACCTCGGGCACCACAAGGGGACACTCGGGGTCCATGCGCCACTGGGAGGAGTTGTCGACGACGACCGCGCCCATTTCGACCGCCTGGGGCGCGAGGCTTTCACTGGCCGTTGCGCCGGCTGAGAAGATGGCGATGTCGATTCCCGCGAAGTTTTCCTTGACTGCCGCCTGCACCTTCACGGACGTGCCATTGAAGGCAACCGTCTTACCCGCGTTCTCGGGGATGTCGAGCGGGCGGAACTCGTCCACCGGGAAGTTGCGACGCTCGAGGGTCCGGATCATCTCAGAGCCCACCATTCCGAGCGCCCCGACAACCGCTACGTTGTATTTCTCTTTCCTGGCCACGTTGTGTATCCCTCCGGTTGCCTACATCTCTTTTTCGACGTCTTTGATGACCTGACGGATGATCTCCACACCCTTCATCGCGAGCTCTTCGGTGATGATGAGCGGCGGCAGAAGCCGCGCCGCGTTCCCGTGGTGGCCGCCCGCCTCGATCATGACACCGCGCTGGTGGGCGTACTTGCGGATCTTCTTGGTGAGGTCCGCAGCAGGTTCTTTCGTCTTCTTGTCACGCACGATCTCAATGCCGAACATGAGGCCGATGCCGCGCACCTCGCCGACGATCTTCGTCTCGCTCTCGAGCTTCTTGAGCTCGGAAAGCATCTTCCCGCCGAGCTCGGCGGCATAGCCGGGAACGTCGTTGTCCTTCATGAACCGGATTGCGGCTGCGCCGGCGGCGAATGCGACCATGTTGCCGCGGAAGGTGCCGATCGTTGCACCCGCGGGCCAGGTGTTGAGCTCTTCGCGGTAAGCGATGGCGGAAATCGGGAAGCCGAGGCCGCCGAGGGCCTTGCTCATGGTGATGATATCGGGCACGAAATCGGGCCCGGCGTGCTCGAAGGCGAACATCTTGCCGGTGCGCCCGAGGCCCGCCTGAATCTCATCGCAGATGAGGAGCACATCGTGCTTTTTGGTGATCTCGCGAACGCGCCTGAGGAAGCGGGAGCTGGGGATGATGGTTCCACCCTCGCCCTGTACGGACTCGAGAATCACGGCCGCCGGCTTGGCAAACCCGGAGTGGGAGTCCGACAGCACCATCTCGAGGTAGTCGGCCGCGCGCAGGTCGGTTTCGTCCTCCGGACCGCCGAAGGGACTGCGGTAGCTGTAGTCGTAGGGGATGAAGCGGACGCCCGGGGTCAGAGGCCCCATGCCCTCGCGATGGCTTGCGTCGGTGGTGAGGGCAAGCGCCGTCCCGGTCATGCCGTGATAGGCGCCGTGGAAGGCGATCACCTCATGGCGGCCGGTGTTATACTTGGCAAGCTTGATTGCCTGTTCCACCGCGTCGGAGCCGGTCGGGCCGCCGAAGAACACCCGGGAGAGCTCCTTCGGCAGGATCTCTCTCAGCACCGATACCATCTCCCGACGGGCGTCGGTGGGAATATCGAGGGTGTGAGTCGATTGATCTATCTGTTTGTGGGCCGCGGCAAGCACGTCGGGGTGAGCGTGTCCCACCGCCATGACGCCGGCGCCGCCGAAGAAGTCGATATACACGTTGCCGTCGACATCTTCAATCGTCGCGCCCTTGCCGCGCTTGATGGCCATGGGCATTCCCTTCGGATACGATACGGCGGAGCTTTCGTGCTTACTCTGATAGTCGAGAAGCTCTTTCGACTTGGGCCCCGGCGGGGCAACATTGATGACAGGCGCCTCGTCGAGCGAGAGCTCGGCAAACTTGCTGCTGGTCTTCGTTTCCATTGATCCACTCCGTATGACGCGTTATACCACTTCAAAAGTTCTACTATTTGAACTCTGGTTACTATACTGAAACAAGGTCTATTCTGCATGGTAACCAGGACTGTGTCAAGGAGAAAGTGATTTGAGGCGGGCCGTAAAGCAGCGGCCTCACGCCCTGTCGGAACGACAGATCGACGTTTCCTGATGTGGCGTTATCCATGAAGGCATGCTACCATGTGGTTTCAACTTGACAAATGCCGATTGCTCCCTGAGAATGAATTTGTTGCATCATATATACGCAAGTTCAATTACCGCGACGCAGAGGTGAATTATGTATCAGCTTAAGAGCTTTGTTTCGGGCGTGGAGCGACGAAATCCTGCCCAGCCGGAGTTCGTGCAGGCCGTCCAGGAGGTCTGTGAGTCAGTCATCGATGAGGTCAACGGTAATCCCGCGTACCTCAGCGCAAAGATCCTCGAGCGGCTCACTGAGCCCGATCGAGTCGTGACGTTTCGGGTCGAGTGGGAGGACGACAACGGCGATGTGCAGGTGAACCGCGGCTACCGCGTTCAGTTCAACAATGCACTCGGGCCCTACAAGGGAGGAATCCGCTTTCATCCGAGCGTGACCCTCGGCGGGCTGAAGTTCCTCGCCTTCGAGCAGACCTTCAAGAATGCGCTGACCGGCCTGCCCCTCGGCGGCGGAAAGGGTGGCTCGGACTTCCATGCGAAGGGGAAGTCGCAGAATGAGATTCGCCGCTTCACCAAGGCCTTCATGACCGAGCTGCAG
Source organism: uncultured Spirochaetaceae bacterium (assembly GCA_964631585.1). Classification (GTDB taxonomy): domain Bacteria; phylum Spirochaetota; class Spirochaetia; order DSM-27196; family PWMO01; genus JAAAOH01. The sequence continues at coordinate 7,128 of CAZVXU010000020.1, forward strand.
AAGTACATCGGTCCGGACCTCGACGTTCCGGCGGGTGACATCGGCGTAGGCGGAATGGAAATCGGCTACCTCTACGGACAGTGGAAGCGGCTGCGCGGGGAGCACGTGGGAGTGCTTACCGGAAAGGCCCGTGGCTGGGGAGGATCACTCATCCGACCCGAGGCGACGGGTTTCGGCGCCGTGTACTTCCTCGATCACATGCTGCGAGAACGCGGCGACGGTATCGAGGGTAAGCGCATCGCCGTCTCGGGGTTCGGAAACGTGGCCTGGGGCGCGGTCACCAAGGCGAGCGAGCTCGGCGCGAAGGTCGTAACAATTTCCGGGCCCGACGGCTACGTCGTCGACGAGGAAGGAATCTCCACCCAGGAGAAGCTCGACTACATGCTCGAGCTCCGCGCATCGAACAACGACGCGGTCGCCCCCTACGCCGACAAGTTCAAGGCAACGTTCGTCCCCGACCGCCGCCCCTGGGAGGTGCCGGTGGACGTCGCGATCCCCTCTGCAATCCAGAACGAGCTCTCCGGCGAGGACGCGAAGGCGCTCATCTCCAACGGAGCACGGTACGTAGTCGAAGCCTCCAACATGGGCTGCACGCCGGAGGCCGTGGAGGCCTTCGCCGAAGCACAGATCCCCATGGCTCCCGGTAAGGCAGCGAATGCGGGCGGCGTTGCGGTCTCGGGGCTCGAGATGTCGCAGAATGCGATGAAACTGTCATGGCCACGGGAAGAGGTCGACGAGAAGCTGCAGAAGATCATGGGAGACATCCACACCGCGGCGGTCACCGAAGGCCGACGCGAGGACGGCGGCGTCGACTACATCCGCGGAGCAAACATTGCGGGGTTCCGGCGCGTGGCCGACGCGATGATCGACCTCGGCTTCTGATGTTCCACTGAGATTCGCCCGGCCGGGACCGTACCGCGCGTCCCGGCGCCCTACTCCGCCCGTGCGCCGCGGTAAACCGCGCGCACGGCGTCGGCGTAGTTGCCCTCGTCCACACCGAACACGGCCGTATGGGGCGACTCTCCCACGCTGACATAGCGAAGCTTGACGTCCGAGCGGTCGAGCTCGGCAGTCATTCGTGAAAGTACCCCGGCGTGCACGCCGCGCGAGGGATAGACGACCCCCACAATCGCCATCGGACCGCCGAAGTCCACGCGCTCGGCCCCGAGCTTCTCGATCAGAACCTGTTTGAGTCCGGCCTCGCCGGGCTCGAGGGGCTCCGCGGGACATACCACGAGCAGCGAGTCGCTTCCAGATACCGAGTGGCGGACAGGGACGGCGGCATCGGCAAAAGCTTCGCGAACCCGGTCCATGTAGCCCGCATCTTTGCTGAGCATCGAGCGCTCGATCAGAACCGAGCGGAACCCGGTACGGCCGGCCACACCGGTGGTACGCGCCGATGGTCCGCCGGCCGCCTCGTCCGCACCTCTATCGGCAAGCCCGGCGATGGTCGTTCCGGGGTGATCCGGATCGTTCGTATTGCGAATCTGAATGGGGATGTTCTTCTCGGCGACCGGTGCCACAGCCTCCTCGTGGAAGACATTGGCGCCGAGGTAGGCAAGCTCGCGAAGCTCACGGTAGCTCACGCGCTTGATCGGCGCGGGGTTCTCCACGATACGCGGGTCGGCCGAGAGCAGGCCGGAGACGTCCGTCCAGTTCTCATAGACATCCGCGCCGAGTGCACGCGCGATGAGGGCCGCCGATATGTCCGAGCCGCCGCGGGAGAAGAGCTGCACCCGCCCGTCGTCGAACCCGCCGTAGAACCCCGGCACCACATACCGGGTGCCCGAGGTGAGGCGACTGACCACGAGCTTGTCGGTGGCCGTGTCGTCAACGGTTACCTCATCGGAAAAGCGGATGATGTCGGCGGCGTCCACGAACTCGAACCCCAGGAATGCCGCCACCAGATGGGCGCCGAGGTACTCCCCCCGCGAGACCACGGCGCTTCGGTCGGCGCCCTTGCGGATATCGGACTCCACCTCGTCGAGTACGGGGGCGATGTCGGTGCCGAGGCCGAGATTCCGGGCAATCTCCGTGTAGCGCTCCCGCACCGCGGCGAATCGGGCCGACACATCCTGCCCGCGGGAGGCAAGATCGTGACACGAGATGAGGATATCGGTGATTTTCTCGTCCTCTTTGCGCCGCTTTCCGGGGGCCGAGACCACAACGACCGTGCGATCGTCGGACTTCCTGACGATCTCGGCCATCTTTTTCATCTGTCCTGCATCGGCGAGGGAGCTGCCCCCGAACTTGCATACGATCATCACTGCCTCTCCTTTCCTGACCGGGCGATTCCTGACCGGGCGATCACGTCAGCGTTTCAACGCGCAGACGTATCACATCGCCTACGATGACTTCGAGATGCTTGAACTGCCGAATCGCCTCACTCACCGCCCTTTCCTTGACCCGTCGCGTCAGCAGGATCAGCGGCACCGTCGTCTCGCCCTCACCCGGCTCCTTCTGAATGATCGCCTCGATGGAGATATCGAGGTCGCCCATGATGCCGGAGACCGTCGCCATGACGCCCGGCCGGTCGATGGCCTGGAGGCGGATGTAGTAGGAGGTCTCCGCCTCGTCGATGGAGCTGATGGGAAGGTCTGCAATCTGATCGGGCTTAAACGCCAGGTGGGGCACGCGATTGTCCGGGTCGGTGGTGAGGGTGCGCACCACGTCCACGAGGTCGGCTACCACTGCCGACGCGGTCGGCTCGCCGCCGGCACCCGCCCCGTAGTACAGCGTCGGCCCGAGCGCGTCCGCCCACACCATAATCGCGTTCATCACCCCGTTCACGCTGGCGATGAGACGCCGCTCGGGGATGAGGGTCGGGTGAACGCGCAGCTCCACCCGCCCGTCGGTCTTTCTCGCAATCGCGAGGTGCTTGATGATGTAGCCGAGCTCCTCGGCGTAGACCACGTCGTCTCGCGTTACGGTGCCCAGGCCCTCGGTGTAGACCTTGTCGAACTGAAGCGGGATGCCGAAGGCAATGGAGGCAAGGATGGTGAGCTTGTGCGCTGCGTCGATGCCGTCGATATCGAAGGACGGGTCGGCCTCGGCATAGCCGAGCCGCTGGGCCTCGGCGAGCACATCATCGAACTCGCGGCCCTTCTCCCGCATCTCGGTGAGAATGAAGTTGCAGGTGCCGTTCACGATACCTGCGAGCCACTCGATCTTGTTGCCGGCAAGCCCCTCGCGGATCGACTTGATGATGGGGATACCGCCGGCAACCGCGCCCTCGAAGGCGATCATCACGCCCCTGTCCTGCGCAGCCTTGAACAGCTCATTCCCGTGCAGGGCGATGAGAGCCTTGTTCGCCGTGACGACATGCTTGCCGTTCTCGATTGCCCGCATGACAAGCTCGAAGGCGTCGTCATACCCTCCAATGAGCTCGACGACGACGGATACCTCGGGATCATTCACGACCTCGCGGGGATCGTCCGACAACCTGACTCCCTCGAGCCCGAGGCCCGGAACGCGGTCGGGATTTCGTACCGACGCGTGGCTGATAGTGATACCGCGGCCGGCGCGCCGCGCGATTTCTTCTGCGTTCCGGATAAGCACGCGATACGTGCCGCCCCCGACGGTGCCGAGACCGAGTAGGCCTATCTTTACTGGATTCAACGAGTCCTCTCCTGAGCGTCGGCTGTGTGCGCTGGAATAATATCCGAACTCGCGGCGCAGAAGCAACGCCCCGGCTTGACAATACAGTGCGGAATGCATATATATTTAGGGCAACAGATTTGGATCAATAGAGGCGCGGAATTCAAGAGTAACGCCGGCGAGGGATCGGGAACCCGACGACCCTGCGCAAAAGGGAATTCCGCCGAAGGCTGAGGTCACCCTGAGGGCCGACGCCTGGTCGCCTGGGCTAAATCCCAGGGGCTGTCACCAGAAGGTGGAGCGCTATTGATCTCCTTCCCCGGTATTCACCCGGAAGCAGATCAAGGTTCCCTCCTTCACACCACTAGATCCACGGATTACTACGTTGCGGAGGTGTGGTATGGAGACAATCGATGTAGCAGTACTCGGTGCAACCGGCACCGTCGGGCAGAAGTTCATCACCCTGCTCGACGGCCACCCGTATTTTCGTGTGCGCGAACTTGTCGCCTCGGATCAGTCGGCAGGCAAGCCCTACGCTGAGGCCTGCAGATGGAAGCAGGACCGCCCGATTCCCGAGTCGGTCGCCACTACAATCGTAAAGTCCACGCAGGAGCCGCTCGAGAGCCTGCTCCTGTTCTCGGGACTCGACTCCTCGGTTGCCGGGGAGGCGGAGACTGCCTATGCCGAGCGGGGCCACCTCGTGGTCAGCAACTCGAAGAACCACCGGATGGACCCGACGGTACCCCTCGTGGTCCCCGAGATAAACGCTTCGCATCTTGCCCTTATCGAACAGCAGCCCTTCGAGGGCGCAATCGTCACGAACCCTAATTGCTCGACGATATTCCTGGTCATGGCGCTCGCGCCCCTGCACCGCGCCTTCGGGCTCGAGGCGGTACACGTGACAACCATGCAGGCTATCTCCGGCGCGGGCTACCCCGGTGTGTCGGGCATGGATATCATGGGAAACGTCATTCCCTATATCAGCGGTGAGGAAGAAAAGGTGGAGCAGGAGTCGCTGAAGATACTGGGTGATCTCGACGGATCGACGATCCGTCACGCGGAGCTCGGTGTCAGCGCTACCTGTACCCGCGTTCCCGTCCTCGACGGGCACACCGAAACGGTGTCGTTCAAGCTCTCGCGCCCCGCCGGGATCGACGATGTGCGCGCAGCGCTCGACGATTTCAGAGGCCTGCCCCAGTACCGCGGGCTACCGTCGGCGCCCGAGCGGCCCATCCTGATGCTCGATGCACCCGACCGGCCGCAGCCGGCGCGGGATATCTGGCTCGAGGACGGCATGGCAACCATGGTCGGGCGCCTGCGCGAGTGTCCTGTGCTTGACTACCGTATGGTGGTTCTCGGACACAACACCGTGCGTGGCGCCGCCGGAGCGTCCATCTTGAACGCCGAAACGCTGGTGAGCGAGGGATATCTGGTAAACGGCGAGTTACACAGGCGTGGAAGCGCTGCTCAGCATGAGGAGCCGGTGAGCTCCTGCTGCAGCTAACAGCCCGGCTCGGAACGTGGCGGCACATCCGCCATGTTCCGACTGATGGTCGAGACCGCCTCGGTCAACGCGGGCAGTAACGTGGGCACGGTCTCACGGAGGAGCTTGTCGGCAGGGCCCGATATGCTCACCGCGGAGATCAGTGTCCCGTCTTCGGCGAGAACCGGTGCTGCCACGCAGCGAAGCTCCAGGGCGAGCTCCTGGTCATCGACCGCGTATCCCCGGCTGCGGACCCGCTCGAGCTCCTCGGCGAGGCGAGCGCGGTCGGTAATGGTACGCTCGGTAAGCGGCACCAACTCTATAGACTCAAGGAGCCGCTTTCGCTCGGCCTCCGGCTGATAGGCCAACAGCGTCTTTCCCAGCGAGGTGCAGTGCAGCGGCTCGGTCTCCCCGATGGATCGATCGAGCTGCAGGTAGGACGGCGGTGTCGCCTTGTCGACATAGAGCGTCTCGTCTTCGAGGAGTACGGCGTGGTTCACCGTATAGCCGGTGTCGTGGGAGAGCTGCAGGAGGCTGCGCCGCGCCGGGTCTATGAGATTGTAGCTGTGCAGCACCGAGTTACCGATCTCGAAGAGATGGAACGTCAGGCGGTAGTAGCCGTCGGGATGCTTTGCCACATAGCCGAGGATCTGCAGGGTGTGCAGCATCCGGTGCACGGTCGAGCGATTGAGGCCGAGTTCTTTCGACAGATCCTGGGCGAGCACCTTGTCTCGCGCCGCGATCGTCTCGAGGATGGAAGCCGCCGTTACTACCGTGCTGGCAACGGGATAGGAGGCTGTGTCGTTTTCACCCATGCTGCCTGAGCTCCCCTTCGATCACTTTCCCCGAATACGCGCCGGCTGTCAATGATGTGGCCCTGCGGGTTTACGCCCGGCGGCGGCCGCTCAGGGCGGCCCGGCCGCTACATGAACCCGTCGAAGCGACGGCGCACGACCGCGCTGTAGACGTAGCGTATCATCGTGTTGTAGTCGAAGACGGGGAGCCCGGTTTCCTCCTGCACCGCCGCCGCGTAGGGCGGGAGAAGGCTGCATTCGAGGAGGATCGCCCGCACGGCCTCGTCCTCGGTGAGCGAACGTGCCGCCTCGAGCACCTCCGCCTCCACGAGGTCGGTGTCGAGCGATCCCTTCTCGTCGAACACCGCCGTGACGAACTCCGGTTTTTCCTCGAGCCCTTTGATCCGCAGTCGCTCGTCCGGCACGCTCGTCACCTCCCTGAGCAGCTGCCTGTCGAGGGATGCGGAGTTCGCCGTAATAACACCCGTCTTTCCCGCCGGTCCGACGATTCTGTCCATGAAGTCGAGCTGCAGCAGGCTTGAGATGAACACCGGTACCTCGAGCTCAGCGGCAATGCGGTTCTGGTGAAGGGCGAGAAATCCGCAGTCGCCGGTGACCGCGCGCACGCCCTCGCCGACGAGCTTGTGTCCGACCTCGATAGCAACATCGACGAGGCTCTCGTCGTGGGCAAAGAGCCGCGCCGGGGTGGAACCGGGAAGCCGTTCGAAACGGACCGGGAAATCGTAGCTCGAGGCGTTCGCCGTATCGCCGGGCACATAGGGGGCGTAGTTTTCGATGACCATGATCCCGATGGCCTCTCCGTAGCTGACCTGGTTTCCCTTTACGGTGTAGCGCATGACTCCTCCTCGGCTCACACGATCCGGTGCTTTGATCCGCCGTGCAGAAACGATTCTAGATTCTCAGCGGCCGTTCGTAAACACCGTTTGCGGGCGGCACGGGTCGCCCAGGCCACGTGGGGGGTAATCCGGCAGTTCGGGGCCGAAAGCAGGGGGTTGTCAGGATCGGGCGGCTCACTCGGCCCCAGGACGTCGAGGGCGGCGCCGGCGATTCGGCCGTCACGAAGTGCCGCTGCGAGATCCGCGTCGACAACCAGGCCTCCCCGCGCGGTATTCACGAGGAAAGCCCCCGGCTTCATGAGCGAGAGACGCCGGGCGTCGATAATCCCCGCTGTCTTCTCCGTCAGCGGAAGATGAAGCGACAGTACATCCGAGCGCCGAAACACGTCGTCGAGCTCCGCCCATTCCATCTCGATACCGTCGACGTCCTTGCGGCTGCGGCTCCAGGCAAGCACATCCATGCCGAACGCCCGGGCGATACGTGCTACCGCGGCCCCGATCGTCCCGAGGCCGAGAATGCCCATCGTCTTGCCCGAAAGCTCGATAAGCGGGCCCTCGATGTAGCGAAACTCCCGATCGGCTCTCCAGTTTCCGCGCGCCACGTAATCGGAATACCCCGCCACATGATTGGTGAGGTTCAGAAGCAGCGCGAAGGTCATCTGTGCAACTGAGGGCGTGGAATACTCCGGGACGTTGGCCACCGCGATCCCCCGACGCCGAGCGGCCTCGGTATCCACCTGGTCGTGACCGGTCGCAAAGAGCCCGATGTAGCGGAGCTTCGGCAGGCGGGAGAGCGTCGCGTCGTCTATTGCCCGCATGTCGACGAGGAGAATGCTCGCGTTCCCGGCGCGCTCGACGATCGTGCCGGGTGAGCAATGATCGTACACCGTGAGCCGACCCAGCCGTTCAAAGGGCTCCCAGCTGAGGTCTCCGGGATTCACGCCATAGGCGTCGAGCGCGACGATCTGCTCCACGGCTTTTCCTTTGATCACGTGGTCGATGCGCCAACCGGTGCCGACGGACATTCTCGCGCCACGGTTTCGGGTACCTTGCCACGGAACTCACGGTCGAAGTGCGCTCGAAACTCCCCTGCCAGCTTCGCCGCGTTGTGTCGGTAGGCCTCCCGATCGGCCCAGGTGTTGGCCGGCGTCAGTATCTCACCAGGCACGCCCGTGCAGGATCCCGGCACGCGCACACCGAAGACGGGGTCGGCCTCGTAGGCCACCGTGTCCAGGTCCCCCAAAAGGGCGGTTTGTACCATGGCCCGGGTCAGGTTGATGTCCATCCGTGCGCCCTCGCCGTAGGGGCCTCCGCTCCAGCCGGTGTTCACGAGAAACACGCGCGTCTCGTGGCGCTCGAGGCGCTCGCCGAGGAGATCGGTGTAGTCTTTCGGATTTCGCGGCATGAAGGGGGCGCCGAAGAAGCGCGAAAAAACCGTCTGCGGCTCCATGACACCGGTCTCGGTGCCGGCAAGTTTCGACGTATAGCCCATCATGAACCAGAACATCGCCTGCGCGGTGGAAAGCCTGGAGATCGGGGGGAGAACTCCGTAGGCATCGGCTGTGAGGAAGATCACCGTCTGCGGATGCCCGCCGACCGAACTCGGTTTGACGTTCGAGAGGTAGGCCAGCGGGTAGGAGGCGCGTGAGTTCTGGGTGAATCGGTCGTCGTCGAAGTCGAAGGTGCCGTTGGGATAGACCATGAGGTTCTCGACAAGCGCGCCGTGGGAGAGGTAGTGGTCGGGGTGAAAGACCGCGCGGTAGACCTCCGGCTCCTTCTTCGGATCCAGGTTGTAGAGTTTCGCGTAGCACCCGTTCTCGAAGTTCGCAATACCTCGATCGCTCCACCCGTGCTCGTCGTCGCCGATGAGCGCGCGCCCCGGGGCCGTGGAGAGCGTGGTCTTCCCCGTCCCCGAGAGACCGAGAAACACAGTCATGTCGCCGTCGACTCCCTCGTTGGCACTGCAATGTAGCGGAAGGATGCCCTCATTCGGCAGATAGTAGTTCATTACGGTGAACATGAGCTTCTTTATCGCACCCATGTAGGATGATCCGAACACGATGCCCACGCGGCGGTCGAAGTCCATGACGACCACCATCCGGGAGGTGGAGCCGTCGGCCAGTGTCCGCAGTCTCCCCTCATAGCGCTCGGGGTCGAGCTTGTCGAACTGCGAGATCAGCAGGTAGAAGGGCTTCTCCCCAAAGCAGCTGCGTTCCACGTCCTGGGGCACCGCTCGGAACATATTGTCGATGAACAGCCCCGCGAGAGCGTTATGCATGATGGCGGTTACCGGCAAGGCGTACTCGGAGTCCGCACCGATGGTCCTATTCAGGACGTAGAGGCGATCCTTGAGGCCGAGCGCATACAGCGTATCCTCGAACAGCATGTCGAAGGTATCCGGCGTGATGGGTATCGAGTTGGGGGCGTCCCAGTCGACCGTGTGCTCGCTCTCCGGCCGCCGAACGATCACGGTGTCTTTCGGGCTCCGGCCGGTGGAGTCCTGCGGGGACCACGTGACGAGCGTTCCGCTTTCGAGCCGAATCGCATTCCAGTGTCGCACCGAGTTCTCGATGAGAAGAGTTCGGCTCGGATCCTGAAACACCTTGCCACTGCGATCGTGGATCATGCGCTCTATGCGCCGATGCGCATCACTCATGGACGACCTCCCGGGCCCCGCGGGTGTGTAACGGATACCCCGCGGCGACCGTGTTTCACTATGTAAACATATGTTTATATCGTGCAACAAAATCTATTGTAGTGGCGCACGGGAGAGCTGTCAACCTTGTTTGTCGGGCGGCGCGTACGCGGTGAGAGCGCTTCCGTCATAGCGAAAGAGCGCGTCGGCGGGGGTGACGATTATCCAGGAGAGGGTCAGCACATCGCCGGCGGTGGTGATGCCGTTGGCGACCAGCGGGACGAAGATCCAGGCAATCAAGGGGGCCGAAACCATGGACAGGAGAATCGCGCCGGCAGCCGATATGACGAAGAACGGCGCCACCGTGAGGAGTATCATCGCCTTCTTCGGCACCAACCAGTCGGGCGAGGACACCGAGACGGTGATACGCCGGGGAGTGATCTGCGGCTGCGCACCGCCGAGGTACCGTATCGCAGCAGCATGGAGGAGCATGTGAAGATTGATCACGACGACCACGGCGAAAAACATGAGCGCGAGCGCCCCGATGATGCCGAACCCGGGCACCGAGACCGCCCACAGATCGACGGGATCAAGCGGACGCCCCGGGCGCACCGCGGCGGTCAGGGCCGCGAACAGGGGCACGAAGAAGATCGCGGAGGCGAAGTGGAGGATGTAGGAGACCCGGCGGTTCAAGGGGTTCGTCCGGCTGTCGAATGTCGCAAACTCCCCGTAGCCGGCGGGGAGCTCTCGCGTGGTTTCGGCCATGCGCGGCATTGTAGTGCGCCTTCCCCCGCGTCGCAAGGCGACGCGGCCGGATTGCTGATTGCAGCGACAGGGGCTGTTTCACTATAGTGTGGGCATGAATCCACTCGCGGAATCCCTCAACGCATCACTCGAAGGCACCGTCGCCCATCGCCTTCTCTCGCGCACGGGACGGCACCTGTTCTTTCCGAAAGGCATCGTCGCTCAGTCGGCGGAAGCAAAAGAGCGCGCGCATCGGTTCAACGCAACCGCCGGCATGGCCTACAGGCACGGCGCCCCAATGATCCTCCCGGCGGCAGCCTCGATAAGCGCCGCTTTCAGCCCCGCAGAGAGCGTCGCCTACGCGCCGACCCCGGGGGTCGCAGCGCTGCGGTCGCGGTGGAAAGAGGAGATGGTGAAGAAGAACCCCTCGCTTGCGAGCGTCAGAACGTCGACGCCGCTGGTGACCGCGGGGCTCACCAACGGCATTGTGCATCTCGCAGAGCTTTTCGTCGACGCAGGCGACCCCGTGGTTATGCCCGACATGTTCTGGGGAAACTACCGGCTCATCCTCGAGCATCGAAAAGAGGCCCGCATCATGACCTTTCCGTTTTTCAGCGATGAGGCCGGCTTCAACGTCGAGGGATTCGATTCCGCCTGCCGGGAGGCCGCCGCTGCGCGCGGCAAAGTCATCGTCCTGCTGAACTTCCCCAATAACCCCACCGGCTACACACCGACTGAGGCAGAGGCCCGGGCAATCGTGGAGCGGCTCACCGCCCTCGCCGGTGCCGGGACGGATATACTCGTCATAGCCGACGACGCCTACTTCGGCCTTTTTTTCGAGCCCGGTCTGCAGACCGAGTCCATCTTCGCGCCGCTTTCGACCGCCCACGAGCGAATCCTCGCCGCCAAAGTGGACGGCGCCACCAAGGAAGACTTCGCCTGGGGGCTGCGCGTCGGCTTTATCACCTACGCCTCCCCCGGGCTCGGCGACGACGCCATAAGCGCCCTCGAGCAGAAAACGATCGGCTCGCTGCGCGCGGTCGTCTCGAACGTCAGCAACCTCTCGCAGCACATGCTGCTCAAGGTGATGAACGACCCCGCCTACGAGCGGCAGAAACAGGATGCCCGCGACATACTCGAGGGCCGTTACCGGGAGCTGAAAGCAAGGCTCGAGAGCCGCCGGGGCGCCGATCCCGACTCTCCGCTGACAGTGCTTCCGTTCAACTCCGGCTATTTCATGAGCTTCGATTGCGGAGAAGTGGACGCGGAAGCGCTCAGGCAGGCACTGCTCGACCGCGGAATCGGGACGATCTCAATCGCCGGTCGCTATCTGCGCGTCGCGTTTTCGGCGGTGGAAGAGGAAACAATAGGGGAGCTCATTGATGAGATCTACGACGCAGCCGCCGCCATGTAGCAGGGGCGGCGCGTGAAACCGTTCGCCGCCCGCATGCGGCTCAACACCTTTCCCGTCAGCCTCTTTCTCCTGAGCGCGATCTTCTGGAACGCTCCGGTATTCGCCCAGTCCGACTACGGCATGTCCGAGGCTACTGAGGAGGCCGTGGGCGCCATCACCGGCGTCGCGGAGATGATCATCTCCGACTCGTTCTCGCCGATGACCGGGTTCGACGAGGGAGAGCTTCGCTTCGTCGCCTCGCCGGCCCTGTTTCGTATCGACAAAGTTCATGAGGACCCGGAGATCGGCGCGGACGATCTCGGCGGCTGGTCGTTCGGCGCCGGAGTCGCATCGGCCCGCTCGGATCGGCTGCTCCTCTATGGTATCGCCTCTGCAATGCGAATAACCGGCACCGTGGAGCTCGAGCCATACGAGGGCGTGGATGAACGCGTGGAAGCCGACGTCGACTACTCGCTCTTCTCGCTCCTTGGCGGCGTCGGCTACGAGCTCTACGAGTCCCGCGCACTCTCGATACCCGCCTTCATCGGCCCGCAGCTCCTCTACTACAGCGGCAGTGTCGAGCCGGAGACACTCGAAAGCGGCGGCTACACCGTCGAGTCGTCGCTCAGTGGCGCCGGACTCATTCCCGCAATCTCGGGCGGGATCGCGGCGGCGATCGAGATACTCGGTACGGTGAAGATCACCCCGTACGTGCTCGGCCTGGTGAGTCTCTCCGGAACGTCTCTCGAGGCGCAGATCACCGCGACCCACGACTCTCTTCCCACGTACAGCGACGACGAGGAAGTATCCGTCGAGCCGACGGTGGCAGCAATGTTCGGGCTGGATATGGGCTACCACAGCGCCGCGGGCTGGTCGGTCTCACTCGCGCTCGGCGATCTCATCGCCTATCTCACCGGCGTCGGAAACACCGTTGCGTCCGGAGGCCTCGAGATGCGGCCGCTGATTCTCATTGTGTCCTATTCGAGGTAGGCGGGACTGCGGCGCGAATGCTACAGAGCACGGCGCCGCGAGCAACGACCGGCCGCTTGGGGCCGGCGTGGCGGGCCCCGCGGCGATCCGACTCGCGCGGGAGAACGCACTCCCGCGCTCAAGCCGCACGACTAGAACCTGAAGAAGCTGTACTTATCCTCGTAATAGCTCTTGAAGAAGCCGACCTGCTTCTGCAGATTCTCGAAGTGTCCCTTTTCCCAGTCGGCAAGGCGGTTGAAGAGGTCCTTGACCGACTTATCGCCTACGTCGCCCGCAGCTTCCCGGTAGAAGCTCTCGGACTCGAGCTCGAGCTTCATTCCGATATTCAGCGCGGTCATGTCGAAGTCGGCCACCTTGTCTTTGAACTCGCGGGTAAAAATGGGGCTTTCCGCATCCTCAAAACTCATGGGCGCGGGAAGATCGGGCGTCGAAATGTCCTTTCCCTCCGCATACTCTTTCGCCATCTGCACGAGGCTGTCGTGATGCTTCTGCTCCTCGTCGGCGAGCATCGAGAAGATCTCCTTCGCCTTCTTGTCGCCGGTCTTCTCGGCGGCAGCCCTGTAGAGGTCTCTTCCTTCGACTTCTCCCTTGATTGCCGTCTGTAGCGCGTCTTTTAGTTCCATAGTGTCCTCCCCACGATTTGTGTTGGTAGTGCATTGTAGCAGACATTGGGGTATATTGCAAAAAAGGTAAGGAACGGTTTCGCCGGCGGAAGGGACTTGGCAGTCGGTGGTGCGCGTTGAGACAGAATGAGCCGCCCGGGATTCGAACCCGAGACCCACAGCTTAAAAGGCTGTTGCTCTACCAACTGAGCTAGCGGCCCGGTCCGTTAGATATAGCAACGCCGCATTGCCCGTGTCAAGTTGCGACTCGGGGCCGTCCGGTTGACCGCCATCCGGTTGGGTGCCCGCGCGCCGGGGGTGTCGGCCGTCCATTGCCGGCGCGCACCGCGGATTCACCTACCACGCAAAGCGGAAGCCGAGCGCGACGTTGTAGACCGAGCGAAACCCCGGTTCGGTGGAGAGCTCCGAGCCGTAGACGGCGAGATCGAACTCCATCACCTGAAAGTCGAGCCCCAGCCCCGCCGCCGGCAGCCCCCGGGCAAGACCGGCACGGAGGTCGAGCACCCGCAGCAGGGTGATTTCGGTGCCGACGCCGAACTTCAGCACGATATTCTCCGCCTGCTTCGGCGCGATCCAGAAGTCGAAAATATCGCGATAGTCGAAGAGCAGTTTGAGGTCGCTGATATGGCGGGACGCCGACGGCCCGAGATCGGGGCGGTACATAAGCCCGAACGATACATTCTGCGGGATACGCGCCCGAACCCGATCCGCCGGCGGCTCGCTGTCGAGGAAGGCCGAGAGCGAGGTGTACTCGTTCACCACCGCCGGCGCAAGCAGGTTCTGCACGGTCAGCCCGAGCGTCAGCGGGGCGACCGGAACATACCTCAACCCCAGGTCGACGCCCATGCCCGTGGTCAGATCAAAAGGCTCATCCATGATGGCCCCGGGTCCGAGGGAGCTGAGGGTGTCGGGCAGCTCGAGTACGCTCGTGGTGAGGCCGGAGCGGCCGGTGAAAAATCCCTTCAGCAGAAAGCCCACGTCGAGTCCGCTCTCGGGCTCCTCACCGAAGGGGATGTTCAGGCCGAATCCCCCGGCGAGCACGAGGCGCTGATAGATGTTGATGCCGAGCGTCGAGGTGCCGATCGACTCGATCGACATCCCGTTGTTGTTCGACACCAGTAATCCGAGTCCGTCCCCCACGAAACCGTAGGAGAGAGGGCCGATGAGCGAGACGTCGGTATAGAGATTCGAGAAGAGATCCGCAACTTCCGGCGAAGTGAGCACATCGTCGATGTTTTCCTGCGATCCCTCGATGATGAGGTTGGCGATGGTAAACGCGGGCCCGCGGACACGCAGCCCCAGCTCCGCGGCCTGAAAGATGGGCTCCGCCGTTCGAAAGCCGGCCGGATTCGAAAAGAACGTTGAGAGGTCGTCCGAGAGCGCGGCGTGGGTGCCTCCCATGGAGCTCACCCGTGGAGAAGGGATTGAGACCGTTTCCTCCGGGAGCAGTCTGGCTTCCGCGATAGCCGGCTCCGGCGCGCCGCAAAACAAAACGGCTGCAACCAGTACAATGAGTGCCCTGATTGATGTGGGGCGGCTGCTGCTGCTGCGGCGGCGGTTCACATGGTCTCCTTGCTCACACGATCGTCCTTTCAGTCTACCCGTACAACTAATACAGTGTCGCCAACTCGTCGAGCAGATCGGAGCTATCGCCCCGCGCCTGCAAATCTGCAATTGCGGCATCGATGAAGTCACTGGATTCCTGACCGTTTCCGGCCGTGCCATCCAGGTTCTCTATTCCACCGGCGTTCTGCCCCTCTTTCATGACGAGCCCGGCCGCCACAAACACGTACTGCTCCGCAGTCACCTCTCCACCGTTTGCTTTGATCCCGTCGAGTTGCTTTTTCGCTTCATCGATGTATGTATAGTCCACATCACCCAGCACGTCGTTCACCGAGGCTGCGAGATCGTTCTTGTCGGAAAAATCCCCGTTGATGGCAGCGTCGGCCAGTTCCGGTACGGTATCCGTCAGCCCCGAGGCGCCGATCGCGAGCTCGGCGGCCAGGCTGTTGAGATCGGCGTCCTTGTTGTTACGGTCGTCGAGCGAATCCGAAAGCGCGTCGTAGGCGTCAGCCATGGCGTCCTTGTCGCCGGAGTTCAGGGCGCTCTCGGCGTAGGCGATCTGCTGCTCGAACGGGAGATTCGAAGGGTCGCGCTGCAACCCCGAAAAGAGATTGTTGGTGAAAAACTGCTCGCAGCCTGCGAGCAGCAGTAGTGTCGCCGTACCCAGTAGCAGAGTCTTTGCACGAGACATACGCTAGTCCTATCGACACGAAGTGCCGCAGATATGAGTGAGAGGCCACGCCTCCACGCTCCAGTATAGCACGGACGACGGACAACACAAGGGAAAAATGATATTATGGAGATATCGATAAGATGGGCCCAACGAGAGTGATGAGAAAGCTGCGCGTCGCGAGGTGCGTCGCCCACACACTACCCGGCTGCCACACACCCTGCGAATGCCCTCAGGGAATCTAACCGGCAAGCTGGGCCTGCACCCGCTCCCGGCCACGTGCGGCCTCCGCAAGGTTCGGGTTCAGCTGCAGAGCTCTGTCGTAGGCCTCGAGGGCATGTTCGTAGTCCTCGGCCTGCTCGCGGGCGAACCCGAGGCGACTCCACCACGATGCAATGTTGCCGTCGAGGTACACGGCGGCCGACAGGGCCGCGTCGGCATGATGATACTCGCCGAAGCGCAGAAAGATCTCACCCATCGTGAAATATACCTGATCAACGAGATTGCCGGTCGGGGCAACAGCGATGTATTCCTCGAAGTACCCGAGGGCGTCGAGATAGTTTCCGAGAAAGTAGTGAGACTCGGCGACGATATGGATGATGCGTGCGTCGAACCGCGAGATCTCGAGGGCCCGTAGCCCGTACTGAAGCGCCTCCTCATAGCGATTGAGCGCAAGCAGACTCCAGCCGAGCACGGTGTAGGCATCCATGTTACGAGGCTGCTCCTCGATCTCCTGAAGCGTAACCTCAATCGCGGCCTCGAAGTTCCGGTTTCGATACAGCTCCAGAGCGTCTTGTCCCTGCTGCGCCCAGAGATTCCCGGAAACGACAATGAGGGCGAATACGAGAAAAAGCCTACGCATCACCGTCTCCCGTCTGTGCCTCTTCCGGTCCCATACGACAGGTACCGTTTATGAGGCAGCCGCTCTGCACGAACAGATCGGGCGTGCGGATGTTACCGGTAATGCGGGCCGTTTCGAAGAGCTCGAGCCTGGTGTGGGCCTGGACGTCGCCTGTCACACGTCCCTTTACCGACACCGTCTGCGCCTCGATCCTGGCGTCGACATTCGCAGTTTCGTTGATAAAGAGATCGCCTGACGAGCGAATCTCCCCGCTGAAAGTGCCCTTTATGAGCAGCGGATCGTGGAACACCAGCTCTCCCTCGAACTCGATGTCCTCGGAAAGAACCGTGTCGATATCCGCCTCATCTATACTCTTAACGCGCAGATTTGCCATAGCTTGATCGGGAGAAAACGTAGCACCGGGGGCCGGGGGTGTCAAGCTGTGTAGACCTCCAAAGCGTCGGGACTCCCTCCGGACGGACCCACACCGAAGTTGCGCACACCGCCCCGGAGTGCTACGATCCGTTCATGCCGTCGCTTCCACGGGCATCCTTCCGGATCACGCTGATCTCCGTCCTCCTGCTGCTTACCTCGATCATGAGCGCTCATGCCGAGGTGCTGCGCTTACCCCCGATTTCGCCGGCCCTTCCCTTCACCGACACCGCTACCTTTCTTGCCGGCGCTGAGACCTGGGCCGACTACCGGTGGTATACCGACCGCGACGATACGCCGGAGTTCGGGACGGACTTCGAGCTGGGAGCGCGGGCGGACCTCTATGCGGCCCCGCGTTTCGCGGTGAGCGGGATGGTACGCATGCTCTACCAGGCGCGGCATCTCGAGGAATACACAAACCCCTTGGCCTTCTCCCCACGGCACCTCACCACCGATCTGCGTTTCCTCGCCTCGTATCGCATCGACCCGGTCGTGGCATACGGCGGGTGGCGACACGACTGCACGCACGAGGTAGACGGCGGCGGCGGACGTACACCGATACACGACACGCTGATGGCCGGCGCCTCCTACAGCGCACCTGCCCTCGAGTGGCAACGACCCCGGCTGTCCTCGAACCTCCGCGTGAACCTCGAGGGTGAAGTGAACGTCCCCTCGCTCTTTGTCGAGAGCGCGGCCTTCGTAGACCGGGGTCGCGTTACCGGTGGGCTGCGAGTCGAGCCTGTTTCGCATGTCGAGTACGGGGCGCTCTTCGTCGACGGGTATGCATCGCTCATTTTCAGGGAGACCGAGGGGACGAACGTAGGAGGAATCGAGTCCCCGGCGGTCGACTGGGCGGCAGCGGTCGGCTACCGTTCGCCGGGCGCCTCGGGGTCTCTGTCGGTGTACTACCGCATCGAGCGCCTCACCGACGCCTGGCTCGACCGAGACGTCGAGCCGTATCTGCTCTCGTCGGT
Organism: uncultured Spirochaetaceae bacterium; assembly: GCA_964631585.1. Lineage (GTDB taxonomy): Bacteria > Spirochaetota > Spirochaetia > DSM-27196 > PWMO01 > JAAAOH01. The sequence continues at coordinate 24,724 of CAZVXU010000020.1, forward strand.
CGGGGTTCTGCTGCACATGGAGTGAAGTTGCCGCTACTCCTCGAACTGCGCAAGCACGCGCTCGAGCGATGCCTTGAGCTTGGCGCGCATCTCGGTTGTGTAGG
>CAZVXU010000021.1:0-24502 GCA_964631585.1 uncultured Spirochaetaceae bacterium
GACTCGGTGAAATCGCGGGCGCCGTGCGTCTCAATGGCGGCCGACCTTCGCTCCTCTGAAACTTCCACCACGCCGAGCTCGAGCTCGGGATTGCGTGTCTTGAGGCCCGAGGCGATGGCCTCTCCCATGTTGCCGTACCCGATGAGTCCGAGTCGCTGTAGCATGCTCCTGCCTGTCCTTTCTGCGATGTTATTTTTGCCGCGGCCCGGGGATACCGCCCGCGGCCCGCGAGCCGCAGCGCCCGCCCCCCGGGTTTGCCGGCCGCCTCGAGGGCGCCGCCGCCCGCGGGGTTCACCGGCGATTTTACACCTTCGAAACCGCGTCGAGCACGGCCTCGTAGTCGGGTTCCTGCGCGATCTCGGAGACCAGCTGGGTATATCGAACCGTGTCGTCTCCATCGACGACAACCACCGCGCGGCCGAGTAATCCGGCAAACGGTCCGTCGGCCTGCTCGATGCCGTAGCGGCGTCCGAACTCCCGGTTTCGCAGCTGGGAGAGCGTGACGACGCTGTCGATCTTTTCGGTCTCGCAGAAACGTTTCTGCGCGAAGGGCAGATCGGCGCTCACGGTGAGCACGACGGTGTTGTCGAGTTTCTTTACTTCCTCGTTGAAGCGCTTGGCCGAAGCGGCGCAGACGCTCGTGTCGAGGCTCGGAACGATATTCAATATCTTCGTCCGTCCGGCGAAGTCCGAGAGACCGACGTCGGACAGATCTTCCTTCGTAAGCGTGAAGTCCGGTGCTTTCTCTCCCACCTGTGGAAGGTCACCGCTGGTGTGAACGGGATTCCCCTTAAACGTAATCTGGGCCATGTTGCTCCTCCTTACCCGGTAGTTTGTGCCCCGGCGTCCTGAATATTCATGACGGCCGGGACGGTTCGAATGCTCTTCATCACCTTCTTTACGTGGTCGCGGCGGTCGAGCTCCATGGTGAAATAAGCCTCGAGGTTCCCCGTGTCGTTCTCTTCAACGCGTCCCTCGATGAGGTGGCCGTTGAGCTTTCGAACCGCACCTTCGATCTCGCTGAAGAGGTCGGAGGTCTTGCGTGCGGTCACCTTGAACCGGCGGGTTGCCCGTGGTGAGACGGTCTCCCACTCGACGTCGATCGCGCGTTCTTCGTAATCGGGGATGAGTTTGAGGTTGGGGCAGCTGCGCTTGTGCACGATGATGCCCCGACCACGGGAGACGTAGCCTACGATGTCGTCTCCGGTCGTCGGGTTGCAGCATCCGGCAAAGTGGATCATGAAATTGCGGTCATTTCCGATACGGACGCCAACCTTTCGCTGGTCGAAGATTTTGTTCTGAGCGGGCGCTTGTGCGGGCTGTTGGGGAGCCGCCTCTTCGGTCTTGGGCTCCGCGGGCTCTTCCTGTTTTCGTCGCGCGACGATACTGCGGTCGATGATGAGGTTTTCGTCGTGCTTGTTCAGCCAGTGTCGGATCTTCGACCTGGCCCGACTGGTGTGGGCGTAGCGCAGCCAGTTGAGGTGAGGGTGTGCGCTGGGGCTGGTCATAACCTCGATGACCTGGGTGTTCTTCAGCTCCGCCTTCAGCGGGATGATGGAGCCGTCGGCTTTCGCGCCCGATGTGTGATTCCCGACCTCCGTGTGAATGTGGTAGGCGAAGTCGATGGCGGTCGAGCCCTTCGGAAGCTGGATGGCATCCCCCTTCGGGGTGAACACGTAGATGCAGTCCTTGAGGATCTCCCGTTTGATCTCTTCGAGAAACTCGCTGGAGGTGATGCGCTGTCCGTCGAGGTCCTTCACGCGGTGCATGATGGCGAGGTCGTGATTATCCGAGCGCTTGCCGCGTCCCTGCTGTTTGTAGAGCCAGTGAGCGGCGACACCGAACTCGGCGGTACGGTGCATCTCGAAGGTGCGGATCTGGATCTCCAGCATCTTCCCGCCGTAGCTCAGCACGGTGGTGTGGAGGCTCTGGTAGCGGTTCGCCTTGGGCATGGCGATGTAGTCCTTGAACCGCCCCTCGATCGGCGGCCACAGACGATGCACCAGCCCGAGTATCGTGTAGCAGGCGGTCTCATCCTTCGCGAGAATCCGGATACCGAGGCTGTCGTAGATCTCGTCGAGCGGCTTGTTGCGCCGCTTCATCTTCTCGTAGATGGAGTAGAAATGCTTCGCGCGGGCGTCGACCTCGATATCCAGCCCGGCCTCGGCGGCCCTCTTGTAGATCGCGTTCTTTACCCGCTCGAGGTAGTCGGCCCGATCCTGCTTCTTCTGCCTCACGAAGGTCTTTATCTGGTCGTACGTCTCGTGGTTGAGGTGCTTGAGCGAGAGGTCTTCGAGCTCGTCCTTGAGCCAGGAAATACCGAGGCGTCCGGCAAGCGGTGCGTATATGTCGAGGGTCTCCTGCGCGATCTCACGGCGGCGCTTCTCGTTCTTGTACTCGAGGGTGCGCATGTTGTGCAGCTTATCGGCAAGCTTGATGAGGATGACCCGGATATCTTTCACCATCGCGAGGAGCATTTTGCGGATGGTCTCGGTTTCCTGGACGTTCTTGTTCTGCGCCTTCACCGTCGCGATCTTGGTGACACCGTTCACCAGGGCATCGACATCGCGGCCGAACTCCCGCCGAAGATCCTGACGGGTCATCGCGGTGTCCTCGAGGACATCGTGGAGGAGGGCGGCGGCAACGGTGGAGGCGTCGAGGTTGAGATCGATGAGAATCTCGGCAACCTGCAGGGGATGGATGAAGTAGGGCTCACCCGAATCCCGGAGCTGCCCCTCGTGAAGGGTCCGCGAGGCCTTCGCCGCCGACAGAATTCGCTTGCGCTCGTCGTCAGCGTAGTTTTCGAGCTTCTTTTCGAATGCGGTAAGCGTCTCTATCATCATGTTACCCGCGTCGGCCGATGACGACTCGTTTTCGCCCGGCGAGATCCTCTCGAGTGCCGACCTCTTCGTAGCCGGCGTCCTGCATTATCGTGCGGACATCCATATTCTGGTCATCCGCAACTTCAATTACAAGATAACCATAGGATTTTAGAGAATGAAGAGCCTCTCCCACGAGCCTGCGCACCAGATCGAGTCCGTCCGCTCCGCCGTCCAGGGCGTCGGGAGGCTCGGGCCAGTCACGCTCGCGCATCCCGGCAACCTCATCGCTTCTGAGGTACGGCGGGTTGGAGACGATGAGATCCCAGGAGTCCGGCACGCCGTCAAGAATGTCGGCAGAATAAAACGGCAACTCCGCCCCGAGAATACGGCGGCTGTTGAGCAGAAACACCTCCCGCGCGCCCGCGGAGAGATCGGAGCCGGCAACCTCGAGATCCGGTCGCTCGGCGGCGAGAGTGACGGCTATCGCCCCTGATCCCGTACAGCAGTCGAGCACGCGTGGTACGGCAGCACCCGGCGCGACCCGGCCCGGCGCGTCCCGGCGGTCGATGATCTCGAGCGCCGCCTCGACGGCGGTCTCGGTGTCGGGGCGGGGCACGAGTACCCGCTCGTCGACGTAGAAGAGGCGGCCGTAGAACTCCTTCTGCCGGCGGATGTAAGAGACCGGAATACCGCGCTCCCGCTTGGTTATGGAGTCGCGGAAATTCTCGAGGGCGCCGGTCGGTACCTCGCTGAGAAACTCCGCAAAGAGGTGTTCCTTGGTGACGCCCATGCAGAAGGCGAGAAGCACGGTCGCATCGAGGTAGGGTGTTTCTGCGCCGTGCCCGGTGAGCCGGGCGGTGCCTTCGAGGATCGCCTCGCGTACGGTCATTGCCGCGTCCGTCAGGTCTCGCCCTTCAGCGACTCCTCACGGTCGGTGAGCTTGAGCGCTTCGACGGCCTCATCGAGGTCACCCTCCATGACGTGATCGAGTTTGTAGAGCGTGAGGTTGATACGATGGTCGGTGACGCGGTTCTGCGGGAAGTTGTAGGTGCGGATACGCTCCGAGCGGTCTCCCGAGCCGATCTGATTCTTCCGCGCGCTGTCCCGCTCCTGTCGCTTTCGCAGCTCCTCGGCCTCGTAGAGGCGCGCCTTCAGTACACGCAGGGCCTTGGCCTTGTTCTTGTGCTGTGACTTCTCGTCCTGACAGCTCACCACCGTCCCTGTGGGAATATGGGTGATGCGCACCGCGGAATCGGTCGTGTTCACGCTCTGTCCACCGGGCCCCGAGGATCGGAATACGTCGATGCGCAGATCCTCGTTTGCAAGCTGGATATCGGTGTCCTCGGCCTCCGGAAGCACCGCAACGGTCACTGCCGATGTGTGGATGCGGCCGCCGGATTCGGTGGTGGGAACCCGCTGCACCCGATGGACGCCGCTCTCATACTTGAGGTTGCCGTAGACGTTCCGGCCGGCCACGCTGAACACGATTTCCTTGAACCCGCCCACCTCGGTCGGGCTCTGATCCATCACCTCGATCTTCCACTTGTTCTTCTCCGCGAAGCGGCTGTACATGCGGTAGAGATCCGCGGCGAAGAGCGAGGCTTCGTCGCCGCCGGTGCCCGCGCGGATCTCCACGATGGTGTCCTTGCCGTCCAGGGGGTCTTTCGGCACGAGCAGGATCTTGAGCTGATTGAGGAGCGCCTGCTCCTTCTCCTCGAGCTTCTCCAGCTCCTCCCGGGCCATGGCCTTCATGTCGGGGTCCTGCTCCTGCTCGACGAGCTCGCGGGTTTCGGCGAGGGCCTGCCGGGTTTCGCTGTACTCGTCGTAGGCTGCGACGAGCTCGGAGAGGTGGGAGTGCTCCTGCATGAGCTCCTTGTAACGCTTCGGATCCTTGTGGATATCGGGGTCGGCGATGAGCTCCTGAAGCTCGTCATATCGCTGTTTCAGTTGCTCGAGCTTTTCTTCCATTCGATTGTCTCCTGCGCCCTCACTCCTCAACCGCGGCGTGTGAAGCCGAAGAGGCTCCCGCACACGCCGCCGGCGATGTGGGCGAACTGCGCGATGCTGTCTTCCCGCAACGCCCCGACGACCTCCCGTGCGAGGAAGAGGACCACCACGAGGATGAAGGTCAGCGGGATTTCTCCCGATCTGATATTCGTAAACGACACGAGAAGGATCATCATGAACACGATTCCGCTCGCCCCGAGGAGTCCCGTCGACATGAACAGCACGTTGATGAGCCCCGTCACGAGGGCGGTAACCGCCATCATGAACAGAAGCGGACTCGAGCCGTACTTTTCCTCGAGAATGGGGCCGAGCAACAACACGAAGGCGAAGTTGGTTATCAGGTGGCTCCAGTTCGCGTGTCCCATCACATGGGTGAGCAGTCGCGGCCACTGCAGTGGATTGCCGAAATCCAGCCGCGCCCCGATCGAAAAGGCCTCCGAGACCAGGCGGCCGCCGGTGAAGGGGTCGAGGACCAGCACCAGTGCGGCCAGGAGCGAGAACGTAAGTGTCACGGGGGCGTTGTAGCGGATGCGCACGGATGCTCCTCTGTTGTGTCGATAAACATAGTAGGCCGGTCCCCGCGCGTCAAGCTGCAGGCGGCGTGACCAACGCGTTGCGTCAAGCCTGCCGATGGTCTATGCTGTTGCCATGCGTGGTCTTACGCTGCTCGCCCTCGCCCTGTTCCTCCTCTCCGGCTGCGTCACCCGGGCACCGGGGGTCCTCGTCGACCGCGGCGGCTCGGACATTTCCTCACTGAGCGTGCGCGACATGCAGCTCTCGTGGCGCTTTGACGACGAGCTCATTTACTTCGAGCTCGGTGCGCCCACCAACGGTTGGCTCGGGATCGCCTTCGGGCCCACTCCCGGCCTGGGCGCCGGCGCCGTGGGTGGTGCGGGCGTGGTGGCCGGATACATCGCCGACGGTGAGGTGGTCGTGCGCGATGACTACGGCTGCGAGAGTTACGCGCACTGCGCCGACAGCGCCATCGGAGGCACCCACGACCTCGTCGACGTTTCCGGTGAGGAGGTCCCCGGGTGGACGGAGATCCGATTCGCCATGCCGCGTGAGGCCCTCGAGCCCTTCGATGTGGGGATCGACCCGGATACGACAATGGACGTCGTACTCGGCTACGGATTTCTCGATCGGCTGGAGGACAACTGGTTTGCGCGATACACGATCCGCATAAGGTTCTGAAGGTCGTCGATGATGAGCAACGACAGTAGAACGCGCCATTCAATTCTTGTCGTCGATGATGATTTTGTGACCCTCGAGCGGTATCGCGCCATCCTCGAGACTCATGAGCTCACCGACTACATCCTCTGTGAAGACAGCCGCGACGTGCGTGACCTATTCGTGAGCCGACCGATCGGGCTCGTCCTGCTGGATCTCAACATGCCCCACGTGCGCGGCGAGGACCTTCTCGAAGAGATAGCCGCCCGATACCCTGACGTACCCATTATCGTCCTCACCGGCGCCGACGACGTGGAAACGGCGGTGAGCTGCATGAAGATCGGCGCCTTTGATTACATGACAAAGCCGGTGGATCCGAACCGCCTCGTCAACGCGATCGGCCACGCTCTTCGCATCCGCGACCTGCAGCGGGAGGTGCAGGTCCTCGCGGCAAACGAGGCCGAGGCTCGCATCGAGCACCCCGAGGCATTCGAGGAGATCATCACCGTAAGCCCGTCCATGCGCAAGCTCTTTAGCTACGCGGAGGCGGTGGCTCCGAGTCCGAAGGCCGTGCTCATCACCGGTGAGAGCGGCACGGGCAAGGAGCTCATGGCGCGGGCGCTGCATCGACTCAGCCGCAAGACCGGCAGTTTCGTTCCGGTGAATGTCTCGGGGCTCGATGACACGATGTTCTCCGACACCCTCTTCGGCCATGTGCGCGGCGCCTTCACCGGTGCCGACTCGGAGCGTCCCGGGCTCATCGAGCGGGCTTCCGACGGGACACTCTTCCTCGACGAGATCGGCGACCTCGAGCAGGGCACGCAGATAAAGCTGCTGCGACTGCTGCAGGAGCAGGAGTACTATCCCCTCGGTGCCGACCGCCCCCGCCGGTCTCGCGCCCGCATCCTCGCGGCTACCAACGCGGACCTCTCCCGCCGCCAGCAGGAGGGTGAGTTCAGAAACGACCTCTATTATCGCCTTATCGGGCATCGCATCGACATCCCGCCGCTGCGCGCACGGCCGGAAGATCTTCCCGTGCTGTTCAACCACTTTCTCGAGGAGTCGGCAGCCGCGCTCGGCCGGGAGATCCCGCATGTGCCGACAGGGCTCCTCGCCCTTCTGTCGAGCTACCACTTTGCGGGGAACGTTCGTGAGCTACAGGCAATGATCTACGATGCTGTCAGCAGAAGCGAGCCGGGCGCATTGGGGCTGAGCTACTTCAGCGAGTACATCGACCGGCAGCTGGGCGCCGCCGGTGCCGGTTCCGGGGGACAGAGCGCGGCAACGACGCCGGTCCTCACTTTCAGCGGCCGATTCCCCACCCTCCGCGAGGTGGAGGATTACCTCATAGACGAGGCCCTCGAACGGGCGGAGGGAAACCAGACGATTGCAGCGCGGATGCTCGGCGTGGCGCAGTCCACCCTCAGCCGGCGGCTCAGCAAGTAGGCGGCTCCTGTCCTCCGGCGGCCCCGCCATGCGCCGCCCGCTATGCGTTCTGCATTGCACCTCGTCGGATTGCATTTCCTGTATAAATTATCGCCCTGTAATATGTTAGCGCGCTGTCAGGAGAATGCTATGCATTGTGCATAGCTGCGCCCGTCTGCGGCCGGAAGCCTCGGTCCGCATAAGTGACTCTGTTGAAGGACAATAGGGCATTATACCCATTCATCAGTATCTGGCACGGAGCTTGCACCTTTGTACATGCGGAAGGCCACCGAACGCACATGTAAGAAAACATGTAAAAACCAAAGTAAAAACTGTATCGACCGTCCTCTCTTCCCCGGGGTTCCGTGCAAGCGGAACCCCTCGTTTTCGCGGAGCGGGCACCCCGCGGCCCGGCGGCCCCGACGGGCCGGCGGCCCCGACGGGCCGCGCGGTTGAAAGGAGCCTCGGGCTCAAGTATAACGAAACGACATGGTTTCCTTTGTGCTGCGCCGGGCCGGACGGTTGCTCCTGACCGTTCTGCTTATCTCGACCCTGGTGTTTTTCCTCATCCGCATTCTTCCGGGTGATCCGGCCGAGGTTGTCGCGGGCTTCGAGGCGAGCGACGCCGAGCTCGCCGAAATCCGTGACAGGCTCGGGACCGACGAGCCGGTGCTCACCCAGTATCTCGGCTGGCTCACCGATCTCTTGAAACTGGACCTCGGCCGCTCGTTTTTCTCCAACGAGCCGGTGCGTGATCTCATCCTCGCGCGTCTCCCGGTGACGCTGCTGCTCGCGGGTCTCGCCTTCGTCTTCGCGCTCGCGCTCGCGGTGCCCCTCGGCGTAATCTCTGCGGTGCGTCGAGGGACGCTCATTGACTACGTGGGAGTTGTCTACTCGCAGCTGGGGATGGCGATCCCGGGGTTCTGGCTCGGCATTCTTCTGCTGCTCGTGTTCTCGGTGAAGCTCGGCATCACCCCCCTCTTCGGTGCGGATAGCTTCGCCCATTTCGTGCTGCCTGCGCTCGCGCTGGGTGTCAGCCGCTCGGCCGTGCTGGTGCGCATCGTGCGCAATTCCGCCATTCAGGAGCTCGACCGTGAATACGTGCTCACCGCCGAATCGAAGGGGCTCGCCGAGAGCACCATCCACTACCGCCATCTGCTGCGCAACGCCCTGCTTCCGGTCATCACCATTGCCGGCATCCAGCTCGGCTATCTGCTCGGCGGCACCATCATCATCGAGCAGGTGTTCTCGCTTCCGGGGCTCGGCAGACTCTTCCTCTCCGGCATTTACGACCGGGATTTCCCCGTCATACAGGCCTCGGTGGTCTTCCTCGCCGTTGTGTTCTCGCTCGTCAACTTTACGGCGGATGTCCTCTACAGCATGGCGAATCCGCGGATCAGGGTAGGCTGAACATGACCGACGCGGAGACATCGCTGCTGCGTATCGAGAATCTCACCGTAAGTTTCGGACAGGGCGCCGACCGCCTTCGCGCGGTGCGATCGCTCAACCTTGAGGTGGAGAACCGCAAGATTCACGCCCTCGTCGGCGAGTCCGGCGCGGGAAAGAGCGTCACCGCCCGGGCTATCCCCGGCCTTCTGCCGGAGACCGCGACGGTAGAGAGCGGCACCATCCGCTACCGAGGCACCGAGCTTACCGTACTCGACCGCGACGGGTTGCGCTCCATCCGGGGGGCGCAGATCGGCATGGTGTTCCAGGATCCGGGGCGCCATCTCAACCCCTCCTTACGGGTCGGCCGTCAGGTATCGGAAGGGCTCGAGGAGCATCTCGGTCTCTCGCGAGGGGCGGCGCGGGCGCGGGCGCTGCGGCTCGTGAAGCTCGTGGAGCTATCCGATGCCCGCCGTGTGCTCAGGAGCTACCCCCACGAGCTATCCGGCGGCATGAAGCAGCGTGCCCTCATTGCCATGGCCATCTCCTGCGCGCCGGGACTGCTCATAGCCGACGAGCCCACCACCGCGCTCGATGCCACGGTGCAGGGGCAGATTCTGGAGTTGCTCAAGCGCCTGCGCAGCCGGCTCGATATGGGCATTCTGTTCGTCTCCCATGACTTCGGGGTAGTGCAGGCGGTCGCCGACCATGTCTCGGTGATATACGCCGGTGGGATCGTGGAATCCGCCGCCGCGGACCGCCTCTTCGAGCGTCCCCTCCATCCCTATACCGATCTCCTGATAAGCGCCATTCCCGAAGCGGACAAGCGCGGTGGGAGGCTTCGCTCCGTGCCCGGCCGTGCGCCGGATCCCCGGGTCATTCCCCCCGGATGCCCCTTCCACCCCCGCTGTCCACTCGCGCGTGAGGTGTGCCGTCACGTCCCCCCGCCGCTCGTCGAGCATGCGCCGGGGCACCGCTCGGCCTGTCACTTCGCCGACGAGCTCCGCGGAGGGCGCGATGGCTGACTGCATCAGGGCGACGGACCTGTGGAAGACGCATGTGCGTCGCGGCGTGCTCGGGCGCACGCGGGTGACGGCGCTGAAAGAGGTATCGATGGCGGTCCCGCGGGGAAAGACCCTCGGTATCGTCGGCGAGTCCGGGGCGGGGAAGAGCACCCTCGCGCGGGCGCTCCTCTACCTCGACCCGCCGGACGCGGGCACCGTTACCGTCGGGGATGTGGAGCTTGGCCGCATCTCGAAGCGCGAGCTGAGGCTGATGCGCCCGCGCCTCGGCATCGTCTTTCAGGACCCCAACTCGTCGCTCAACCCGCGGCTGACCGTGGGTGCGAGCATCGAGGAGGCGCTGCTGCAACGCATGCGCCGGCGTAGCGCGCGGCGGGAGCGGGTGGGGGAGCTGCTGACTCACGTGGGTCTCGCCGCCGGTGACCAGGATCGCCTGCCGCACGAGTTCTCCGGCGGGCAGCGGCAGCGCATCGGCATCGCCCGGGCGCTCGCCGCTGGGCCGGAGCTCCTCGTCCTCGACGAGCCCGTGTCGAGCCTCGACGTATCCATCCAGGCGCAGATTCTCAACCTCCTGCTCGATCTCAAGGACGAGCTCGACCTGACGTATCTGTTCATCTCGCACGATCTCAACGTCGTCGCATTCCTCAGCGACGAGATCGCAGTGATGAGCGACGGGCGTATCGTGGAACAGGGCCCCACTGAGCGGCTTCTGCACGCCCCCTCGGACCCCTACACGAAGCAGCTCTTCGAGGATACGCCTGTTTTCCACGACAGGCGGCTGCGCTACAATGGGGATGGAAGGAGCGAATTATGACAAACCGCACGCACATTCGCGTGATCTTCAGCGCGCTGTTCGCCGCGCTCGCATTTCTGACAGCCGGCCCGGCGATTGCCGCCGGCGGAGCCGAGTCCGCAGCCGAATCGCAGGTGGTAGAGGTCGCCATAGCCGGCGAGCCCGACACCCTCGATCCTCACGCCACGTCGGGCACGCTGACATTCCAGGTGCTGAGAAATGTCTACGACACCCTCGTCGCCCCGAATCAGGAGGGCAGGATTGAGCCGGCCCTCGCCACATCCTGGGAAACGAGCGACGACGAGCTCGAGTGGACCTTCTCGCTGCGGCAGGGGGTCCGGTTTCACGACGGCTCGGAGATGACCTCGGCCGACGTGAAGGCGACCTTCGAGCGCATCCTCGCCGATGACTCGGGCTCCCCCTGGAAGCCGGAGTTCTCCTCCATCTCGCGGATCACCACGCCCGACCCCTATACGGTGGTCTTCGAGCTCGACCGCCCCTACGCGCCGCTGCTTGCCTCGCTGGCATCGGGATGGGGCGCCATCCTGCCGGCGGAGCTGATCGAGGCCGGCCACGATTTCGCCACCGAGCCGGTGGGAACCGGGCCCTTCCGCATGACCAACTGGGTGCGTGACAATCGCATCCAGCTCGAGCGCCACGATACCTACTGGATGGACGGAGCGCCGCGGGTCGACCGGATCGATTTCAACATCGTGACCGAGCCTTCGGTGCAGGTGCAGGGCCTCATAAGCGGCGAACTCCATATCATCGACACCGTGCTACCGGGCGACGTCGAGACGATTCGCCAGGCCGCCGGCGCGGAGCTCTATCGCCAGCTGACTGCGATCGTGCTGGTCGTGGCGATGAACACCGAGCGCGCGCCGCTGGATCAGCTCGCGGTGCGGCAGGCCATCAACCACGCCATCGACAAGCAGGCGGTCCTCGATGTCGCCTACACCGGCGGCGAGGTCGTGGGCACCTTCATGGATTCGCAGAGCCCCTACTACGCCGACTTCACCGACATGTACCCCTACGATCCGGGGAAGGCACGGGAGCTTCTCGCGGAGGCGAACGTCGGCGACGATGTGACTCTCGACCTCGTGGTGCCGCAGAACTACGAGTTCCACGTGCGGGCGGCGGAAATGTACAACGCCATGCTCACCGAGGTGGGCCTCAAGACCAGCATCCGCCTCGTCGACTGGTCGACCTGGATCAGCGACGTGTATCGCAATACGCGCTATGACTCCACCGTCATCGGGCACACCGGAAAGCTCGACCCCAACGGCCGTCTCAGCGGCGAGTTCGAATACACCAACTGGGAAGACCCGCGGGCGGAAGAGCTCATCGAGCGGGCCCGACGGGAGAGCGATTTCGAAACCCGGCGGCGCCTCTATCGCGAGGTGCTCGATATCATGGCGCGGGAGGTGCCCTTCGTCTACCTCGGATCTCCCTACCTCTACGTGGGCCTGCGCGAAGAAGTAGAGGGCTTCGAGATGGATCCGACCCTCGATACCTACGACTTCCGCCGACTGAGACTCGAGTAGCGCACGTGCAGCAGGCCGTGCCGACTCTCACCAGGATTCTGCTCTTCGTTTCCGCCGGCTTCGTGGTGCTGCTCGTGGTGTCCGCGATTGCGGCGCCGCTCATTGCACCCTTCGAGCCGGTCGCGCAGGACCTCGACGCGCGCTTCGTGGGGCCGGGGGAGGGCGGTCATCCCCTCGGCACCGACGACTTCGGGCGGGATGTCGCGAGCCGGCTCATCTACGGGTCTCGCTCCACGCTCGTGGTGGGCTTCACCTCGGTGGGCATCGCGCTCGCCCTGGGACTGGTCATCGGTCTTGCATCGGGGCTGTCGGAGGGGCTGATAGACAGCGCCCTGATGCTTCTCATGGATGCCATACTGTCGTTTCCCACCGTGCTCCTCGCCATCACGGTGGTGAGCGTGTTCGGCTACGGGATCATGCAGGTGATGATGGCGGTGGGCGTGATCTTCACCCCCGTGTTCGCCCGACTCGTGCGCGCCGAGACCCTCGCCGTGAAGGCCGAGGAGTACGTCCAGGCCTCCCGGGCACTCGGCAGCCCCCTGCGGCGGACCATTTCGATGCACATCCTTCCCAACGTGCTGCCCAAGATCATCGTGCAGGCCTCCATCACCTTCGCCCTGGCGATAGTGATCGAGGCCTCGCTGTCCTTTCTTGGCCTCGGAACCCAGCCACCCAACCCGAGCTGGGGGCTGATGCTCAAGGATGCGCGGAACTATCTCCTGCGGGCGCCCTGGCTCGCCCTCTATCCGGGAATCGCGGTTGCGCTGACGGTGTTGAGCCTCAACATCATCGCCGACGCGCTTTCGGAGCGCCTCTCGACGACCTCACGGGCGAAGCAGCGGACCTACTTTCGTCCCTGATAGGTGCGGCGGAGCTCATCGACGATCTCCATCAGCGGAAATGGTGCCGCGCAGGTGCGGGGACAGGAGAGCATACGCTCGTCGGAGAGATTGTGGTTCCCCACCAGAGCCTCCACCGACGGCTCGGATGCGTCGGCGTCGGAATCGAAGAGGGGAACGCGCCCCGACCAGCCGGCCTCGATACCGGTGAGCACCCGCTCCGCGCGCTCGACCGCCTCCTCGTAGAGATCGTAGAGCGATTCGGTGCGCCGCTCTGTCTCGTCGCAGGGGTGGCACCACTCGGCGCCGGAGGTGTTGGCGAAATCATAGCCGCCAGGCAGCTCCGGCGGGTGGAGGAGGGCGATGAGGGCCCGTTCGTGGCGCTCGTTTTCGGCGTGGTCGATCGCCCTGTGCATCGCCGCGGCGCCTACCATATTGGTGTAGCCGTAGAACCCCATGGAATCGAGGTAGGCGTTCTGAAGACGTTCGGGGAGATCTGCGTCTCCGTCGGCACGATCGAAGGCTGCCAGGAATCCCGCCGTCATCAAGGCCGCGATCTCGGGCGGGAGGGACGGTCCGCAGTCCACGATGGCGCGGAAATCGATCTCGCGCGGCTCGGTATTGCGAAAACGTCGAACGAGCAGCACGTCCACGATGCGCTCGAAGAAGGCGTGGGCGCGGGGGAACACGCGGCTGTCGGGGAGGTCGCTGAAGTAGTTGATGAAGGGGTGGAGCTTCCTGTCGAGCACCGCATGTGCCGCGTAGCCGAGGACGAACATGCCCGCCTCCGAGCGAAGCGGCAGGGCGTGCTCGGTGGCGAAGCGGATCATTCCCGCAACCGATCGCCCGTAGTTCTTTCGGTGTGATAGAGAGCCGTAGAGCAGTCCCGAGGGTTTGCGGCGGCGATTGTGGTAGAACTGATCGGGGCCCTGCGCGCCGAGGGTGAGAAAGCTTTTGAGGTGCTCCGACGGGTCTGCGAGGTCGGGAAACGCCCGCGTGACGCTGTCCTCGGTGTGGATCAGGTGGGCAAAATGCGACGGCATGTCCGCAAACAGTAGCAGCAACGGCGAAGTATCGACAAGCCTGTTGCAACAGGCTCCTCGATACCCCGGGCATTTACGTGGCGCCGGCATGTCGCTACACTTGGGTCTATGGACCCCTACAAAATACTTGTTGTCAATTGCGGAAGCTCATCTCTGAAATACGAAGTGTATGACATGCCCTCGCGCAGCAGCCTCGGAAAGGGGTCGGTGGAGCGCGTCGGCGAGAAGATCGGTCGCCTCGAGCAGAGCTCGCAGAACGGCCGCATCGTCAAGGAACAGGAAATCCCCGACCACCAGACCGCGGTCACGCTCATGGGCGAGGCCCTGGTCAACGACCCCCAGGGGGTCGTCGGCTCCCTCGACGAGATCGTAGGTGTAGGCCATCGCGTCGTGCACGGCGGTGAAAGGTATGCTGAGTCCGTCATCATCGACGATGACGTGATTGCCGCTATCGAGGACAACATCGAGCTTGCGCCCCTGCATAATCCGGTGAACCTCACGGGTATCCGAAACGTGCGGGAACTTCTCCCCGACGTTCCGCAGGTGGCGGTATTCGATACCGCATTCCACCAGAGCCTCACCCCCGCGGCCTTTCTCTACGGGCTCCCCCGCGAGCTCTACGACCGGTACAAGATCCGCCGCTACGGCTTCCACGGTACCAGCCACCGCTTCGTCGCCGCGGAGGCGATGAAGTTTGCCAAGCGTTCGTTCGAGAACACCAACGTCATTTCCTGTCACCTCGGAAACGGCGCCTCGATAACGGCCATAAAGAACGGCCGGTCGATCGACACATCGATGGGCTTCACACCTCTCGAGGGCCTCGTGATGGGGACGAGAAGCGGAGACATCGATCCCGCCATCATCTTCTATCTCATGGAGCGGGGGTACACTGCCTCCCAGCTCAACGAGATGCTCAACAAAAAGAGCGGCCTTCTCGGCCTCTCGGGTATCTCCAACGACCTGCGCGACCTCGAGGAGGCGGCCGAGCGGGGCAACCGCAACGCCCAGGACGCACTCGACGTGTACGCCTACCGCATTCGCAAGTATATCGGTGGATACTCGGCCAACATGGTCAAGACCGACCTTCTTGTGTTCACCGGGGGCATCGGGCAGTACGGCACCCGCATGCGTGAGCGTATCTGCAACCGCCTTGAGAACATCGGTATCGTCATGGACTACCGGAAGAACCTCGAGAACGGCCCGCGAATGGGCGTCATCTCCATGGACTACTCCCCGGTTACCATCCTGGTGATACCCACCAACGAGGAGCTGCAGATCGCCATCGACACCTTTGAGCTGGTCGAGCCCACGGAGTAGGTGTGCCGCGCGTTCTTACCGCTGAAGATTTCGTCACCGGCGTCCGCTGTCTGAGGCAGTTGTGGTACCGTCTCAACGGCCCGGATGCCGAGGGCCCGGCCGCTGTGCGCGGTCCAGCCGCCGACCTGCATCGAGCCTATCAGGATGACCAGTACCGCCGCCTTGCCTCCGTTGCCGGCCTCTCCTCGGAGCCCGAGGTCAGGGAGTTAGAGCTCACGCCGCAGTGGCGCGCTTCGGCCCGTGTAGAGGAGCTCGGCGAGTCGGAATCCGGCCGGAGCCTCATCTTGCTTCGTCCGGCAACCTCGGTGAAGGACTCCTTTATCTGGGAAGCCGCCTTTGCCGATTTCGTGTTTGCCCGAGCCGGCGACGGCGGGGGTGACGTCGTTCTCCGCTACCTGAGAAAGAGCTACCGCCGCAGTCCCGGAGACGACTATGAGGGGCTTCTCATCGATGCCGATGTGACCCGCCGCGCGCGCGGCAGAGCTGCGGAAGTGCCCTTGCGCCTGGAGCGGATGATGGAGATCCTCGCGTTCCCCGAGGCCGACATGCTCGAGCAGGTGGAGC
Source organism: uncultured Spirochaetaceae bacterium (assembly GCA_964631585.1). Lineage (GTDB taxonomy): Bacteria > Spirochaetota > Spirochaetia > DSM-27196 > PWMO01 > JAAAOH01. The sequence goes on from CAZVXU010000021.1 coordinate 15,933, forward strand.
CCTGCAGGCGCCGCACCTGTCCGGTGTGCACGGCGGGCAAAAGCAAGGTCGAGCGCCTCGCCGAGCTTCCTCCCGACGGCGAACTCTCGCCCGTGCAGGAGATCCATCTCGCAACCCGCGAGAGCGGCAAGCCTCACGTCGACCGCGTAGCCATCACTGCCTTTCTCGAGGGCCTCGAGTATCCGCTGTCCTTCCTCGACTTCGAGGCCTACAGCGAGGCGGTGCCGACTGCCGCCGGGATCGCTCCCTGGGAGCATGTTCCGGTGATCTACTCTCTTCACCGCCTGGAACACCCGGGCGGCGCCCCCGACCATCACGTCTACGCCGCCCCGCCCGGCGAGGACGGACGTGCCGGGCTCTATCGCGACCTGGTGTCCCGGATCGGCGAGCGCGGAAGCATCGTAGTGTACGGGAAGGGCTTCGAGCGGCGGATGCTCGAGCGCCTCGCTGCCGCCGCGCCGGCCCCTTCACCCCCACTTGAAAACATCAATTCGCGACTCGTCGATATCTCCCGCATTTTTGCGCGTGCTGAGTACTACGATCCGCGGCAGGAGGGGAGTGCGTCGTTAAAGGCGGTCTATCGCGCCATGATCGGCGGGGATTACGGGAACCTGGAGGTGGCCGACGGGCGGGATGCGAATGTGCTCTATTACTTCCTCACACACGGGTTCCCGGCCGGGCAGGAGCTCGACGACGAGGCGGTGCTCGAGGACCTCAAGCGCTACTGCTCGCTCGATACCGAAGCGCTCGTCCACATCGTCGAGTGCCTTTCGTCTCTGGTGTAGAAAGACGACGGTGGCCCGGCGTTCCGGACCACCGCCGAAGGCGGACTATCTCCGAGTCACGGTAAAGTTATCGAAGCTTGCCGCAAGGGAGTTCGTCCGAAGACTTACATAGTCTCCGTCGAGCATGTCGGGGTCGACATTGAAGTAGAAGCGAATCGGGGCTGTCGGGTCCTTCACGCCGATCTCACCGGTGCGTGTGTTTACACGGATACTCACCGGAATGTCTCGACGCAAATACGGATTGAGGTCCGAAACAGCAAACCGCTGCCCGGACATTTCCTCGAGAGCGCGGGCTATGTCGATACTGGCGCGCGAGTCGCCGAACAGCCGACGCATCTCGCTGCTTCTCATCAGATCCATCGTAACGTTGTTGCTGCTCTCATAGACCTGTGCGCGAAAGCCATAGTGCACGCCTTTGGAGCGTCGCGTTTCAGGTCGTGTATCGAGATTCAGCCAGAGCAGATAGCTCTCGCCGTTGCCCCATGCTTTACCGCGAAGCGGCGGATCGGTGACACCGAGATGTACGCCGAAGCCCGCGTGATAACGGCCGGACTCATAATCAGACATGCTGCGATAGCCGCCGTCTACATAGCGGATCGTGAAATCGATCTGATAGACCCCGTCCTGGGGAACTTCTCGGTCGATCCGCGCCATCCCGACCGCAGTGCTCTCCTGCACGAGCCGTCCGCGCTCAACGCTCCAGTCGCCGTAACCGGGCACCCACGCTCCCATGCGCGAGAAGCTATCGTCTACGACTGTTGTCTGGGCGAACAGTACAAACGGTAGGCACAGCAGTGCTACCACGAGTACGAGTTTTCGCATGTTTCCTCCTCCTGTTCGGGTTAAAACCAACGTGTGCACCCGAAAGCGATGCACATTCCACCATCTTCCATCTTAGGACGATTTTCGCATACGTGCAACTTAGTTTTCTGTTAGGAAGAGTGCTCCATTTCGAGCGTCAGCGTGGGTTTGTCACAGATCTCCGGCGGTCCGTAGTACTGTATGGCTCCCGGGAAGCGATAGGAGGTCTTGATTTCCCATTCGGCCCGGTGAGCGGCAAAGGTCCGAAACGGCGTGTCGGAAAGCTCCACGAGCGCCTTCTTGATGACGGGCTTCAGTTGGCCTGCCCGCTGCTCGAGGTTCATGAACATGGTCAGCGGGACGCCCGCCGGCTCCCACTCCTTCGTCGGACGCGCGAGATTCCGCACGGATGTGACGTATCCGGTGAGCCCGTTCGCGATAAGGACACAGGCGGTGTAGCCGAGTGTGTAGCAGTAATCCGCGTCAAAGTTGGAGGGGAAGGCGCAGCGCCCCTCGTAGCCGAAGAAATGGCGCATCGCGCTGAACTTCCCGTTGAACCGGCCGGTGGCCTTCATTTCGTTGAGGCGAGACTCCACCATGTCGATCAGGAGCTGCTCCGTCTCGATGCGGGAGACCTGAACGTTGCCGTGCGGGTCTCGGTCCATCAGCAGCTGCCGCTGGATCTCGTACGGAAGCGAGGAGAATACATGGGACGCGTCGCGGGAGAGCTTGCGGTTGATCCACTCCGACTGATCCTCGTAGGTGTGCAGCGTCTGGAAGTACGCCGCGTCGTGGGCGAGGATGCGATTGAGCTCGGAGATCATGCCCTTCATCTCGGGAATGAACTCGATGAGCCCCTCGGGTACCAGGAAGACGCCGAAGTCTTCGCCGTTCTTCGAGCGCGTGACGACCTGCTCCACGATGCGGTCGACGAGATCGTCGAGGGTCTGCTGTTTTTCGGCGACCTCTTCGGAGATGATGCAGCCGTTCGGGTGAGTCTGCAACGCGCATTCGAGGGCGATATGTGAGGCCGAGCGTCCCATGAGCTTGATGAAGTGCCAGTACTTCCGCGCCGAGCTCGCGTCGCGGGCGATGTTCCCGATGAGCTCGGCGTAGGTCTTCGTGGCGGTATCGAACCCGAACGAGGTTTCTATGTACTCGTTCTTCAGGTCGCGGTCGATCGTCTTGGGAACGCCGATAACCCGCACATCTGCATCCTTCGAGCGGAAGTACTCGGCGAGCAGGGCCGCATTGGTGTTGGAGTCGTCGCCGCCGATGATCACCACCGCGTCGAGCTCGTGCTTCGTGCAGACCGCGAGGGCGGTGTCGAATTGATCCTCCGTCTCGATCTTGGTGCGGCCGGACCCGATCATGTCGAAACCGCCTGTGTTGCGGTACTCGTCAACGAACTTGGGGGAGAGTTCGATCACCTGGTCCTCGAGGATTCCGCCTGGTCCACCGAGGAAGCCGTAGAGTCGGGAATCCGTATTGGCGCTTCTGAGCGCATCGAGGAGGCCGGCGATGACGTTGTGACCGCCGGGTGCCTGGCCTCCCGAGAGTACGACGCCGACCTTGAGCGGTTTGATATCCTGTGCCGTATCGGCCGTGGTGAACCGTGCGATGGGGGCGCCGTAGGTCAGCGGAAACGCCTGCTTCAACCCGCTCTGGTCGCTCGGTGCCTCGGTTGGCTCGCCGAGCTCAACAGTGATGTTGGTGAGTGTGTCCCTGAGCACCGGCGGAAGTTTTGGTTCATAGCTATAGCGTGCGTTCTGAAGTGGGGATCGTTCCATTAATCTGCTCCTTGGGGTGATGGTAAAGATGCGCGGCGCGTTTTTCAATCCGTCGCGCTGTCCGTGCGTCACGTTCCTGGGCCATGATTTGCTCCGATAGTATCTATATTAATTGATAGAGAGATTCTATCTTCTATTGACTACATAGAACTTAGGGTATAGAAAGGTATAACAGTCTTGCAGATGGAAGAAATCCTACGGAGGAAGAATGAAACACATTGGACTACTGTTTGTGCTGGTTATGAGTATCCTGGCATTCACCGCGTGTGATTCTGCGGGTGGTGACGTGGAGGCCGACGCCGGGGCCGAGGCTGAAACTGAGCCTGAGAGTCAGGAAGTCTCGAGCGACGCGATTTCCGTAGAAAACGCCTTCATGTACCGCCACGTGGACGGGCACAAAACAGAACGGCAGTTTCCCGCATTTGTAATGTTCGAGTATGAGCAGTTAGAGACGGTAAAGTATCAGGTAGGCTTCATCGCTTGCACCTGTCGCGGCCCAGAAGTCAACTACTGGTCGGTGGCGTATGTCGAGATCAACAAGGCTGATAATACGATCGCCAACTATTCCATGGATGAAGATACCGGCGGCAAGTATACGGCAGGTCTCTATGGTGACAGCGTCAAGTCGTGGGACGGCACCGCGGTGCAGGAGCTGTTTTACGAGGAGTTCATTCCGGAATACATCATGGGCGCCTCCGAAGAGGAGATTGACGACTACGAGCCGATGCACGGCGAGGTTGATACCTTTACCGGTGCCACTGTGACTCCCAACAACAACATGCTGATGCTGCAGGGACTCCTGGATTATCACAGAGAAAACTACAGCTAAGCGCTGTAGTCCGAAAAAGCAGATCATCAGGAGGAACAAGATATGGAACGTTTTGGATACGTAGCGCTGGCTGTATTGGCCACTGTATTAGTGCTAGGATGTGCTCCCTCGGAAGAGGGCGCGATGCAGCTCAGCGGCGATGAAGAGATCACCATGGAAACGGTTGATCAGTATCTCGATGCGGACGCCCGGTTTGTCGACCTGCGCGATTTCTCGGATATGTTAAACGGCGGCTACATAGCCGGATTCGAGGTCGTTCCCTTCTATCAGTACCTGGAAGGTCGCGCTCTGGAGCGCAACAACGGCTGGGAGTTCTCCGAGGAAGATATCGTGAACGCCGCCATGCTGGAAAACATCTTCGGCCCCAAAGATGAAGCGGTTGTGCTCATGTGCGGTTCCGGCGCTCGGGCGGGATACACGAAAGATGCCCTGGAGTCTCTCGGGTACACCACGGTCTACAACGCCGGCGGTATCCGAGACTACGACGGTGAGAACAAGGTTCTCGGCGACGGAAGCTATGCCGGCGCTCGGGCAATCACTGAAGAGGTTACCATGGCCAACATCGACTCGTATCTCGGTCGTCCCGGTGCCAAGTACGTTGACCTGCGCAATGTCGAAGACAAGTATCAGGGTGGCTACATCGATGGATTCGAGGTTGTTTCCTTCTACCAGTATTTCGAGGGTGATGCCCTCGTGCGAAACGACGGCTTTAACTTCTCGGAAGAAGACATCGAGTCTGCTGCAAAGCTGGAAAACATCTTTGGAGCCAAAGACCGCGAGGTGTTCCTGATGTGCGGTTCCGGCGCCCGGTCGGGATACGTAAAGGAAGCCCTGGAGGCGTTGGGGTATGAGGAAGTGTACAACGTCGGTGGAATCCGGGACTATGACGGTGACCACCGGGTGCTCGGCGACGAGGGCGCGGACTTGTCAATTTAGCTACTGCATAATCTAATAGCTGATCGTTCACGATCGCGGACCGGCAGGCATTACGTCTGCCGGTTTTTTTTAACCGTTTCGCTGTCCGTCTTGCTGTCCGCGAGCCTGCAGACACCGGTCTCGCGCACGGTGAGCTCGGTCACCGCCGCGGGGCCGAGGACGGCGGCCATGGTTTCGCGGTATGCGCCTGCGCGGGCTATCGGGACGTAGGTCTGTATCGTGCCGGCGAAACCGCCTCCATGGACCCGCGTCGCCCCTTCGATCCGCGGCGGGTGCGCGAAGCGATCCGGCCGCTCGAGGAACTCTTCACTGAGCGCGAGGGCGATGGCGATTCCCTGTCGCCGGGGCGTGTCCGGAGAATAGCAATTCTGCAGAAACCGCCAGGATGAGCGCCCCGACTCGCCGACCTCGGCAAGGAATCCGTCGATATCGCCGTCGGTGAGCATGCGGCTCTGGCGAAGCACCCGCTGGTTCTCCTGAAAAAAGTGGAACGCCCGAAGGACCGCGCGGTCGCCGGCCGCCGCGCGAAGCTCGGGGATGCGCCGGCGGAACTCTCCGTAGTCCACCTCGCGAAGCCGATCGGCGCCGAGCGGCCGGGCAACCGCAGCCATCTCGGTGACGATTGCGGCGTAGTCGTCGGTGAGATCGGCATGATCCTCGCCGGAGTCCACCGCGAAGAGCTGGTACCCGTGATCCTGAAAGCTCACCGGTATTCGCTCCACGCGTGGCTCGTCCTCGTTCCGAAAATCGATGGCTACAACGCCACCGCTCGCGCAGGCGATCTGATCCATCAGTCCCGAGGGCTTTCCGAAAAAGCGGTTTTCCGCATGTCGTCCGGCGAGAGCAAGCTCGAGGGTGTTGAGGCGATCGCCGTTGTAGAGAGCGGAGAAAATCTCCGCGATCAGCACCTCGAACGCCGCCGATGAGCTCAGGCCCGACCCCGCCCCGACGCGGCTCGTGACCACCGCGCTGAAGCCGCCCACCACGTACCCGGCCGCCGCCAGATACGCGGCCACCCCGCGGATCAGGGCCTCCGGCCTGCCGTGCTCCTGCTCGTCGGGCTCGAGCACGCCGAGATCGACCCGGATGCGCTCCTCATAGCCCTCGGACACGATCTCCACCAGATCGTCCTCGCGCGCGGAAACAGCGGCCACGGTGTCGAGCGACACGCTTGCGGCGAGAACCCGTCCCGCGTTGTGGTCTGTGTGGTTGCCGCCGAGCTCCGTGCGGCCCGGCGCCGAAAACAGGTGAACCTGCTCGCCGCCGAAGTGACGGCCGAGCTCCCCGGCGAGGTCGGCGAGCCGGGGTCTCTCCTCGCGATAGCTATCGGGATATACGGTTTTGAGATCGCGATCGAGCCGTCCCTCTCGAATGCTTCCGGCGAACTGTGATGCCATGCCCATAGTGTCCCAAGACTACCACAGGGTCCCGGGGCGGGAAAGCTCTCCCGTTTCGTTGACGGTCGGGTAGGGCGCCGCTACACTGTCGCCTATGGCGATCCTCAGGATGGTCAACTCGATCAGGCCCTATGACTGGGGCTCGACCACCGAGATTCCCAGGTTGACCGGTATCGAGAATCCCAGTGGTCAGCCGATGGCAGAGCTGTGGATGGGTGCCCATCCCGGCGCGCCCTCCACCGTGCAACTCGAGGAAGGGTCACATCCGCTGCCCGACTACCTCTCCCGGGACGTGGAGAGGGCGCTCGGCCCTGAAGTTGCCCGACGCTTCGGTGGTCGCCTGCCCTTCCTCCTGAAGATTCTCGCCGCGGGCCGGCCGCTCTCCATTCAGGCTCACCCCGACCTCGAGCAGGCACGGGCGGGCTTTGCGCGGGAGAATAAGGCCGGGATTCCTCTCGACGCCTTCGAGCGATCCTACCGCGACGACAACCACAAACCCGAGCTCATCCGCGCCCTCACGCGGTTTTCCGCGCTGCGCGGTTTTCGCCCCCTCGCGGAAATCGCAGAGGAGTTCGCCGGTCCTGAGTTTTCGGACACCGGATCGTCGCGCCCGGCAACCGCGGGCGGCGCCCCCCGGGCCCGGGGAGACGGAATGTCCGCCCTGGCCGCCGCCGTTTCCGCGCTGCGGGTGGACCCGAGCGAGACCTCGCTCCGGCACTTTTTCTCCGCGCTCATGAACACCGAGGAAGCGGCGCTCGCCGAGGCCGCGCTGCTGCGGGCGCGAAATGCGGCGGCGCGGGAGCGGGGCGCGCCGGGCAATGCCGGGGCCGGCAATGGCGGAGCCGCGACGCGCCCGCGATCGCGATACGAGTGGGTGGAGCGCCTCGCCGAGGAGCACGGCGCCGACTGCGGCATTGCCGCCCCTCTCTACCTCAACTGCCTTGAGCTCGAGCCCGGAGAGGCCATGTTCCTGCCTGCGGGGACGCTCCACGCCTATCTCGAGGGGGCGGGTATCGAGGTTATGGCAAACTCGGACAACGTGCTTCGCGGCGGGCTCACCCGCAAACACGTCGATGTGCCGGAGCTGATACGAACGCTGGTCTTCGCCCCCGACGAGCCCGAGATCCTGCGCGCGGACCCTGATGCTCCGCCGGGACTCTGGTACCGGTATCCGACCCCTGCCCCCGAGTTCGCCCTCGAGGAGACCCGCGTGGACGGTACGGCCGAGCGCCCGCGACCCGCCGCGGCGCCGGAGGTGGTGCTTGCGCTCGAGGGCTCTGTGCGGCTCCGGGACCACGCAGGCGCCGGCGTCGAGCTCGCGCCCGGGGAGTCCGCCTTCGTTACCGCCGATACCGGGGCCTACACGCTCCGGGGCTCGGCCCGTGTCTTTGTTGCCACCGTCCCGCTCGAGACCGCGCCGGGGTTGGACGCAACACCCGGGGGTGACGCCGTGCCGGGGGCGGGGCGATGACGATATGGGTGGATGCGGACTCGTGCCCGAGGCGGGTTCGTGATATCATCATCCGCGCGTCGGATCGCCGCGGGGTGGCGGCGCGCTTCGTTTCGCGGCAGGACGTCGGGGTGCGCAGTGCCGGCGAGGTGGAGAGCATCGTGACCGATGAGGACGCCGACGAGGTCATTGTCTCGCGCGCCGAGGAGGGTGACATCGCGATCACCCGTGACATCCCGCTTGCCGCGCGCCTGGTCGAGCGTTCGGTGGTCGTGCTCAACACACGCGGCGAGGTGTATACGCGGGAGAACGTCCGCGAGCGCCTCTCCGAGCGTGATTTCATGTACGAGTTCCGGAGCGCGGCATCCTTTACCGAGCCGGGCAAGCGTTACGGCACGCGGGAGGTGACCGCATTCGCGAACGCCTTCGACCGCGAGCTGGGAAAACGCTTGAAATAGGGGCCGTATCGTTATTAAATTACCGGTAATGGCAATGGTGAGTAATTCAATCAGCATGAGGTGTCGCATATGAGGACGACTCAAGTAACCGACGGTGTGTTCCGTCTCTCCGCAAACGTCGACA
>CAZVXU010000022.1:0-24500 GCA_964631585.1 uncultured Spirochaetaceae bacterium
CGCCGTTCAACACCCGGCCGGTGATGGCGGGAAAGTTGAAACAGGGGCCCTTGACGTCGGGCTCCGAGGGATCCTCATCGTAGTAGGATCGCCTGACCGATGAAATGCGTTTGAGTGCTTCCTGGGCCAGCTTGGTGATGTCCACGGCGAGCTGCGTATCCGAGCTGATGTCCTGCTCCACGTGCGCAAGGCCCCGCCCCGACGTCACATAGCGCGGCGGCAGGCGATTGAGGACATAGCACACTGCATCGAGACGGCAGGCGCGTGTGGTGCAATAGGTATTACTGCCGCGAGCTTCTTCGTCGTCACATATCTCGTTCACCCGCCGGAAGACTTCGTCTTCCATCAGGTTATGTATCTCCATGCGAGGCCCCCCGGTCCACTTCGGCCTGCACGTCGAGCAGCTCGTGCAGCGCGTCCACCGCTTCGCGGAAATCGCGGACCGTCTCCTTGAGGGAAAAGTAGTTGAGTCCCGCGTAGTACACCTTCGAGAACAGGGAAAAGGATACCTCCGCAGGGGACGGCTCGATGCTGACGTAGCAGCCGTACTCGTAGCAGATGCGCAGCATCTCATCCATCTTTCGCTGGATGAATATCGAGAGCTCGGGCGAAAACGAGAAGGTGAATGCAAGCTCGAGGAACTTGCTCTCGCGATCTATGAACACGCCGCCCTGAAAGCCATCTTCGCTTTCGAAACCGGCGGTATAGGTATCTTCGAGCAACTCTCCGTCGAGGATCTCATAACCGAGCTCCTTGAAGAGAATGGCCGTGCGGCGAATCCGCTCTTTCATCAGTTTGGAGTATTTCATGCAAAGCTCCCATCTCTGCAGAGACCGGTATCGGTAGTGTAAGCCAAAAGAGCCGCGGGATCAATCACAGCCTGATCTCCGACGGCACGAGCGCTCACAGCTCGAGAAGCTCGGCGGCGTTGTGTACGTGAGAGATGAGCTCCGGGTGAACGATAAGGCGGATCTTGCGCAGGGTCGCGGTGAAGTCCGCGACGACCTGGGGCGTAAACACGGTGTCAGACTCCGGATAGGGGATCACCTGATCACCGTCGCGCACCGGAATCGAAACTTCGAAGGAGATGCGCTCGGGCACGTCGACGATGACCGACTCCGGTCCGAAGCGGCCCCGGGCACGCGCAGCGAGTCGCTCGGCGATACGTTCCTCGAGGGCCGCTCGGGCGTCGAGGCTCTCGAGGTCACGGTGGCGCGGGTTCTGATCGTCAAAGGGTGTTTCGAAAACCGGGCGGTAGAGCTGCCGGTCGTACACGCGCTCGATGAGGTCGAAGGCATCGAAGTGGGCGCGATCGAGGGTCAGGAAGAACAGCTCGTCGTCGAGTCCGTAGAGAGCCGACGGTGCGATGACCTCCTCGCGGAGGGCGAGGTACACCGCCTTCTTTATCATCGCAGTTGCCACGCGAACCGTGCGATGCCAGTACACCGCACGGTACATGAGGTATTTCGAGAAAAGGATGTTCTCCACCGCCGAGATGCCGGTTACGTCCAGGCCGATGCCCTCCTCCCAGACGGGAAAGATACGGCTGAGGGCAAAGTCGATGTCCTGCTCGCCGTAGGGTACGCCGCAGAAATAGGCGTCGCGGTTGAGGTAGTCGAGCTTGTCGGGGTCGAGCGCCCCGGAGAGAACGCTTCGGAAGAAGCCGAGCTGGGGGTCTCCGGTATCGTCGGCACCCTCATCGACCACCGCCGAGACGAGATGCGGATCGACGCGCACGTCATCGCGGAGAATCTCATGGACAGGTGATTCGAGGATGAGCTCGCCGGTGAGAGACTCATGCTCGGTAAGCGGCAGCTCCTTGAAGCTGTGGGTATAGGGAAAGTGGCCGAGGTCATGGAGCAGGGCGGCGGTGAGAAATGCTTTTACGCCGTCGACGGTGAGAATGCTGTCGGGCGATATGCTCACGAGCGTCTTTATGATGCGCTTGGCGAGGTGGAAGACGCCGAGGCTGTGGCTGAGCCGGGTGTGGGTCGCCCCCGGATAGACGAGGTATGCCGGTCCGAGCTGCTTGATGCGCGAGAGCTGACGGTAGGGCGCGGTATCGATGAGCTTGAGCAGCGGGTCGGAGAGGTGGATGTTCTTCCAGATGGGGTCGCGAACAGGGTGCGGATAGTCGAGATCGAGATGTCGCGAGATGGCGTCGTGTGTATCCATTGATAGGTTTATCTTAGCGCACATTGGCGCCGGGGGTAAATTGACTGCGCACATGGCTTCTGCTACCGTCGAGGATACCATGAAACGCGTAGCCGTCGTGTTCCTTCTTCTTGCACTGACTCTGACATCCTGCAGCCGGGACGAATCCGAGGCGGGCGGCCGCGGCCGTGCAGGCGGCGCAGGGCAAACCGATGAGTCGGAGGCGTTTGCCGGAGCCGACGGCGGGGAACCGCGGGGCGAGACCCGGGCCGAGACCCCGGGCGACGGCGAGAGGCCGCGCGGAAGCCCCGGCAACGCACCCGACACGGCGACCGACACAGCACCCGACGCCTCGAGCGGTGCGGGCGTTCCCCGGGTCTCGACGCAGGGCGTGATCCGCCGCATTCCGCAGGACGTCGTCATCGGGGCGCTCGAGGATCGCCTCGACGGCCCGGCTCCGGTTCTCGCCGCGGTCGAGGAGTTCTTTCGCGAGCTTGCGGCCGGCCGTATCCCGAGTGCGCTCCTCGCCGCCGATGTTCGCGCCGATCTCGAGCAGCGGCTCGAATACATGGTCGAGCGCGCCGATGTCGCCGAAGAGGTGCGGATCGGCGCGCTGGTACCGGTCTCGGAGACCACCTACCGCGCGCCCGTGGTGGCATTCGGCAAACGGGCCGGTCGGACGAGTGGGGAAATCTACGTGGCGGAAACTGACGGCTCATGGTATATTTCCGACATCCTCGTGGACCTCACGCGGATCAACGAGGATGGCGAACGACCGATCTTCGAACCGGGGTCCGATGGGCCCACACTTCTGAGCTTCTGAGGTAGGCACGGGCGCACATGTCTCGAGAAATTCGCCGCATCGAAAAAGAGTTCATTCTCAAGAATGCAATTGAAAAGCACCTCCCGATCGAGCTTCACTACGAGACGCATCGCTACGGCTACGTGCTGGTTTCGATGACCGAGGACGAGCTGGTGCTCCATCCCGCGGGAGAATCGGGGCTCAACGCGCAGCCCGATGACGAAGTGGTTGCATTCATGCGCTTTCGCGGCCAGGTAATCACCTTCAAGACGAAGATTAAGGACATGCGAAACGATGCCCTCGTGCTGCGGCAGCCCGAGGTCGTGTATCGTGACCTCAGCCGGGGCTTCGAGCGCATCCTCAGTCCCGAGGGGATCAGCGTCACCTTCATGGTGGAAGGCACTCGGGTGGACCTCAGTTACCCGGCCTCGGAGAACTACGAGGCGGTGGAGGAGCCATCCTTCGACCCGGGCTTCGACGCGTCGCAGATCTCGGAGCTTCTGCGGACCTTCCGAGAGAAGGCCGGTGAGCACTCGAGCGACAACAAGATCGTCATGTTTCGCGAGCGCAAGCCGCAGACCTTCCAGGAGCGTGTCATTGCGCGGTCCGGCAAGATCCTCATCCTTCCCTTTCCGCAGCACGACTTCCAGAGTCTTCCGCGGGATGTGCGCGATCGGGTTCTCACCCAGGAGGAGGCGATCGATGTGGAAAAGCGCGCGGGGGGCGAGGTTTTCACGATGCTCGACACGATCAGCCAGGTCGTGAAGAGTCTCGACGATAAGGAAATCTGGGAAGAGCTCTACTGTCCCGTGCTCTATCAGGAGTACGTCGTGGGCTACCTCTACATGATCAAGAGTGGCCGTGACGTCACCCGCTTCGACGCTCAGGCAGTGGAGTTCGTAATGCAGCTCAGCCGCATTCTCGCGTACTCTCTGAAGGTCAACGGCTATTTCCGGGAGCAACCGGTGAAAGAGGAGTACGACGAGTCGCAACTCATCGACATAAGCGGCTCCGGCGTGCTGTTCAGCTATCCGGTTGACGGCCCCTCCATGAGCCTCTACGAGGACATCGATCTCGTCATTCATCTCGACGGCAAAGAGATCCCGGCGAGAGGTCGTATCATGCGGAAGTACAAGGACTCCGGGCGCATGTATTTCGGGGTGCAGTTCACCGACCTCGACACCAGGGGGATGGAGCAGCTCTTTGATCGCCTCTACGGAACGGAGTACCGCGGGGAAATAGACAGCATAGGTCTCTTCGATCACGCCGACCCGGAAGCCGAGGACTACGGGTAGCCGGCCGGCTAAGCGACGCGCCCCGGCCCGCCGATACTCTTAGCGGCGGACTATGTACTATCTGTTACTCGAGATAGGGAGTTACCGACAACTCACGAGGTTGCAGCCCGAGCTGATTTCGGACCTTCTCGCCCGTATTGCCGACCATGCGTATCGCCACGGGGCGGTTGCCGCGAGCGAGGAGGGCGGGCTCTTCCTGTTTCGTTTCCCCGTTCTCGAGGATGATCGACACGGCCCCGTGCTCGACGCGGCGTTCGACACGCGCGAGATCCTTGCCGAAAGTGCGGACGAGCTCGCCGGCTATTCGGTGGTTATCGACCTCGCCGGAGGGGAGCGCGATACCGAAGTCGCCGAGCGGCTGCGCGAGTTCGTGCTCTCGACCCCGGTGGACGAGGTGATCTGGCTTTCAGACCGTGCTTCCGGCGTTCTCAACGCATTCGTGGAGACCAGGCAGGAGGGGCGCCTGACGCGGGTGGTGGAGCGCCGTGGCTCCGACCGCGAGCCCCTGGGTACGGCTGCGGAGTTCGTCCGGATGCCCGAGGCCGTCGAAGAAATGCATGAGCGCATGTCGCCCTGGATCAACGGCGAGCAGGAGCCGGGAATCCTCCTCGTCTACGGCGACGAGCTGCAGGGTATCAGAGACAACGTGCACGCCGCCGTCGAGCCGCTGCAGAACCGCGCGAGCGGCGCCCTGTGGCCGGTAATCGTCGGGCTCGAGAACGACTCCGACCCCTATCACGCGCTTATCCGCGCCGTTTCCGTGGAGGATCTCGAGCGCGCTGGGGAGTACCTGACGGCCGGTGAGCGCAGCCTCTACGAGGAGAAGCTCACTCTCTTGCGGATCCTGAAACGGCGTCCCTTTAGCGGGAGCTACCACCGACTCACCACAGCCGGGGTGCAGTCGGCCTACACCCTCTACCTGACCGCATGTCTGCGCCGCCTGGTCTCCGATCCGGCTGTGCCGGGAATGATCGTCGAGGCGGCGCACCACATTCGCCGTGAGGCCATCACGATCCTCACGGGAGCTCTGAACGTGCTCGAGCCCGCGCTTCGACCCATTCTGGTGCTGACATCCAATCGGGACCTCCTGCCCGTGCAGCTTCTCGGGCGCGAGGTATCGCGCTATGAGTTTCCGCGTCTCACCCCCGAGGAGTTTACCGACCGGGCTACCGAATACCTCTCCGAGCCCGCGCGGCGACGGCTGCGACTGGCCGCCGGCATGGCACGAACCGAGGGGAAGGCGCTTGCGGTGTACCATCACTTCTCGAACCTGCAGGAGGAGCGGGACTTCGAGTCGGCGGCACGACCCCGCCCCGGCTCCGGCGCCTACGGGGACGGCTATGAGGCGCTCGGTCGGCTGCCGCGGGACGAGGCTGAGCTTCTCTTCCTCACCGGCGAGACGGAGGGCCTTCTCGACAAGCGCGGTCTGTTTCGCGTTCTTGGCGACCTGGGGGCGGAGCGGGTTCGTCTCTCCGAGATCAGCGAAGACCTCCTGCGGCGCGGATTCCTCCGGGATGAGCGCACCTGTGTCCCGAGCGTACCTGCCTTTGTCTCGGAGGCAGTCTCGCTGCTCGGCGAGCGCGCTGACGACCTGCGGGGGGAGTTGGCCGACTGGGTGTGGCGGTCGCTCGGGGCGGGGGCGGTTCTCCCGGACAGGATTCTCGCAGGCATTCTCGACCGGGCGGGGCGGCGGATCGAGGCGGTAGAGGCAACGCGGATGGTTCTCGGGCGAGAACTCGACGCCGGAAACATCGATCGCGCGGCCGAGATGGAGCGCGACGTGATACTCGAGAGCTCCCCGGGCGAGCACGTCCAGCACCGACGGATAATCGATGTCTACCTCTTCGTTGCGACGCTTCGGAGACTTCTGCTACAGGAAGACCTCGACGAGGCGGAGCGCATGGTGTCGCGGCCGCCCGACACCGGCGGGAGCCCGCAGCTCACCGGCGAGGTGGCACTGCAGGAAGGCCGGTTCATGCTGATGCGGGGACGGCTCGCAGAAGCACTTCGACTGGTCAAGCGAGCCGTCATGGCGTTTCAGGAGGCGGGGCAGGGAGATTCTTCGGCGCGGGCGCAGCTCGAGTTCGGCCTCGTGCTCCTCGGCCGCGGGCATCTCTCCGAGGCCCGTGACTATTTTCTCCTGGTTCAGGGCGACGGCACGGTCGGCGATCACACCCTCACCCGGGCAGAGCTGCTCGGTACGATTTGCCTCTTTCTCGAGGGCAAGTACACGCGCGTGCTCGAAGCTGTAGAGCGCCACCGGGAGATGATGGCTGCCCCGGGATTCAACGGGTGGCTCCTCTACGCCGCTCTGCTGGAGGCGCGGGCGCTGTTCGAGCTCGGGCGCTACGCCGGGGCGGCGTCGGCGTTTCAGGCCGGAATGGCGGTCGCGCGGGTTCTCGGCGAGCCGCGCGCCTTCAGGGTCTTCCACCTGTGGGCAGCCCGATGTGAGGTCTATCTCGGCTCGACCAGCCACGCGAGGGCCGTCTTCGATTCCTACGAGTCGGATGCGGAGGTACTCTTCTTTCGCGCCGAGGCGAGCTATCGGGACGAGCTCATGCAGGAGGCGCTCTCTACCCTCGAGGAGGCGCTCGAGTATGAATCGCACGCGACCCCGAACGGTGGCGAGGGCTTCAACTGGTCGGGAGGATTCGCGGCGGTGGAAGATCTGGCGATAGGGCGCGAGGGGGGCGAGACCGTGCTGCGTAACCTCACTCGGGCCTTCCGTGCATACGTGATGGCCCACATCGGGCGCCTCGAGGCGGCGATGGCCGAGGCCCACAACCTCACACGCCGTCAGCTAATCTCCCCCATCGATCCCTACCGCAGCACCTACTTCTATTTTTACAGTGTGATCCTCTCCGGCTCCGGTCCAGACCGCCTCGACGATCCGCTGACCGTGCTCGGGAAGTCGGTAAAGCACCTTCGCGAGCGTACCGGCCGCATCGACCAGTACGGACAGAAGACGGATTTCCTGTACAAGAACTACTGGAATCGACGGTTGATGGATGCGGCCAAAGGCCAGAACCTGCTGTGACGGCCCGCCCGTCGTGGGCGCCTCACTCTCTTGACACGCCGACCGCTGCTTGCTACCTTACCGTCAATCCAGCGTGGTGGCGTAGCTCAGTCGGTAGAGCAAGCGGCTCATATCCGCTAGGTCAGGGGTTCGAATCCCTTCGCCACTATTTCCCCGCACGCACGTGGGCGTCGATGCCGCGGGCGGCACAGCGATCTCTCATCGCCTCGAGCGTTGCAAGCGGGTAGGGGCCGATCGACTCGAAGGCCGGGTCGAGGGTGATAAGAGGCCGGTACTGGGCGAGCGTGTAGGTATCGCCCGGTGCAAGGGACTCGCAGATCTCATCAACATCTTCATCGAACACGATCCCCGGCACCACCGTAGTGCGAAACTCGTATTCCGCCCCGCTCGCGCGGATGATCTCCATGGACCGGCGCAGCCGATCGCCTGCGCCGGTCATACCCACGCGATCGTAGTGCGCAGGAGAGACCTTCACGTCCATGGCGAAATAGTCGGCATCGAGCTCGGCGATACGCTCGGGCAGGGTGCCGTTCGTGTCGACCTTCACCTTGAGCCCGAGTTCGTGGATCTCGGTTATGAGCTCGGGCAGATCCGCGTGCAGCGTCGGCTCGCCGCCGGTGATGCACACGCCGCCGAGAACACCCCGACGGCGCAGGAGGTAAGCCATGACCTGTTCACGGGTGAGAAAGTCGTACGGCGCCGGGCCGGAAACGAGCTCGGGGTTGTGGCAGTACGGGCAGGAGAGGTTGCAGCCGTTGGTGAACAACGTCGCCGCGACCTCCCCCGGATAGTCGACGAGGGTCGACTTCAGCAGCCCGAGTGCATCGAGGGCCACGGCGTTACTCCGCGAAGGCGAGGAACCTCTGCGCTTCCTTCGGTGCGTTTGCGCGGCCGACCTGCTCCCCGTTGCCGTCGAAGAAGACGACCGTCGGGGTTGCCAGGATCTGCATTTCGGCCGCCCTGGAGAAACCCTCGTCGGTGTCGACGTCGAAGTGATCCCCGCCCAGCGCCGTGGATTCGAGGAGGCTTCGCACCGGCGGACAGTTCGGGCAGGTCTTTCGGAAGAAGTAGGCGTAGCTCGAGACGACCTGACTGTCTCCGGCGGCCCTGTTCTGCGCCGCGACTGCGGGCTGCTCGCGGACTGCGACGCTCCTGCGGGACTCGTACTGCGGCTGGGCCTCGGCAGTCCGTGTCTCCGAAGGCTGATGAGACCCGGCCGCGGAGGCGAAGGTCCGGCGGTGCGTGTACTCCTCGCGCTTGCCCCTGTTCCAGTTGGTGAGGCTGCGGTAGTAGCCCACGATGCGGGTGTAGATCTCCGTCGGTGTCCCTTCCACTTTTTCCAGGCGGCTCCTCAGCGTCTCGATCTCCCTGTCGATGCTCTCTACGTCTCGCTTTGTCTCTTCCGTCATCTCTTTCCTCCCAGTTGCTCTCGCTCTGCTTCGAGCTCCATGATTTTTTGCTGCAGCTCACTGCGCTGCTCTTCTTCGCACTTCGGGCAGGTGTAGTGCTCGCCTGCGAGGTAGCCGTGTATCGGACAAACCGAAAAAGTCGGTGAAATCGTGAAATAGGGCAGGTGGTAGTTCTCGGCAATGCCCTTTACCAGCTTGGCCGCCGCGCGCCAGTCCTCCGCCGCTTCCGAGAGGAAGGCGTGAAAGACCGTGCCGCCTGTGTACCTGGTCTGCAGCTCATCCTGCATGTCGAGCGCCTCGAATACGTCGTCGGTGAAGTCGACCGGGAGCTGGGAAGAGTTCGTGTAGAACGGCTCCGCGTCGCCGGACGTCCGGATGTCGGGGTAGTACTGCCTGTCGTGCTTTGCCAGGCGGTATGAGGTGCTCTCCGCCGGTGTGGCCTCGAGGTTGAAGAGGTCGCCGGTCTCCTCCTGATAGTCGGCAAGGCGGTCTCTCATGTGCTCGAGGACCTCTGCGGCGAAGGCCCGGCCCTCGTCATCGACGAGGTCGACGCCCATGAAGTTCGCCAGCATCTCGTTCATACCCACCAGTCCGATCGTCGAAAAGTGATTGTCGAGGTGCCGGAGGTAGCGGGCACTGTAGGGAAAGAGCCCGGCATCGAGCAATCGGGTTATAACCTTGCGCTTGATAGTGAGGGAGTTCGCCGCGAGATCCATCAGGTGATTGAGCCGGGTGAAGAAGTCCTGCCGGTCGGAGGCGAGATATCCGATGCGCGGCAGGTTGATGGTGACCACGCCGATGGAGCCGGTGAACTCATCGGAGCCGAAGAGGCCGCCGCCGCGCTTTCTGAGCTCACGCTTGTCGAGCTGCAGGCGGCAGCACATCGACCGCACATCACCAGGATCGAGATCCGAGTTGATGAAGTTCTGAAAGTAGGGTGTGCCGTATTTCGCGGTCATTTCGAAGAGGAGCTGCGCGTTGGGCGAATCCCAGTCGAAGTCCTTTGTGATGTTGTAGGTCGGAATCGGATACTGGAACCCGCGCCCGTTTGCATCGCCCGCGATCATCAGCCGGATGAAGGCCTCGTTTATCATGTTCATCTCGGGCCGGCAGTCGGCATAGGTGAAATCCTGCTCCTCACCGGCGACGAGAGCCGGCTTGTCGGCCAGATCCGGCGGCACGTTCCAGTCCATGGTGATGTTCGTGAACGGCGCCTGGCTTCCCCATCTCGAGGGGGTGTTCACCCCGAAGACGAAGCTCTGAAGCGCCTGCTTCACCTCCTCGAGGCCGAGTCCGTCGACCTTGACGAAGGGAGCGAGGTAGGTGTCGACGCTGGAAAAGGCCTGTGCCCCCGCCCACTCGTTCTGCATGATGCCGAGAAAGTTCACCATCTGCTGGATCAGGGTGTTCAGATGCTTCGCCGGCTTCGACGTGATCTTGTCGGGAACGCCCCCGAGACCTTCCTCGATGAGTTGCCTCAGGCTCCAGCCCGCGCAGTAGCCGGAGAACATCGACAGGTCGTGGATGTGGAAGTCGGCCTTTTGATGGGCCTCCGCGACCGCCTCGGGGTAGATATTCTTCAGCCAGTAGTTTGCCGTGATCGTGCCGGAATTGTGCAGAATGAGGCCGCCGAGGCTGAAGTTGACGTTGGCATTCTCGTTGACGCGCCAGTCGGACTGGGAGAGATAGCCGTCCATCGTCGTGTTGATGTCCAGCATCAGCTTCTGTGTGTCGCGAATGGCCTCGTGGCGGGCGCGGTAGATGATGTAGGCCTTCGCTACGCGAGCTTCGTTCGCCTCCACGAGTGCCGTTTCGACGAGATCCTGTATCTCCTCGATGGCCGGCGCGGAGTTAGGATGCCGCTTCTGCATGAACGCGGCGAGCTTCTCCTCCACCGCCCCGACAACCGCCTTCACACGCTCGGCGGCTGCCTCGCCGACGAGCCCCTCCGCCTCGAACGCTCGCGTGACGGCCGCCTCGATCTTCTCCCGGTCGTAGCGTTCAACCCTTCCGTCACGTTTGACGACGTTTCGGACGGGATCGGGGTGTTCGTGGTGTTCTTCCAGGAACTGTTTCCAGTTCATTGTGGTGCTCATCGCTCTGTCTCCTCGGGGGCGTTCATGCCCGAGAGCGTTTCGATCTCCTGGATGAACTCCTCAACGTTCTCGAAGTTGCGATAGACGCTGGCGAATCGCACGTAGGCAACCCGGTCGAGATGGTAGAGCTGGTCCAGCACCATCTTTCCGATTTCCGACGAGTTGATCTCGTGGGAAGTTCGCCCGATCATCATCACGTTTTCTTCGAGCTCATCGAGCATGTTCTCGATGTCCATCTGCGAGACCGGTCTCTTGCGCACCGCCTGCTGAATGCCCTTCTCGATCTTGCCCCGATCGAAGGGCTCACGCCGCCCGGTGCTCTTCTTGATCACCATGAGCGGCTTCTCCTCGATGCGTTCATAGGAGGTGAATCGGTAGCCGCAGCCCAAGCACTCGCGACGACGGCGAATACTGCGCCCGTTTGCAAGCGAGCGTGACTCTATCACCTTGTCTTCGAGCTGCTTGCAGCGCGGACACTGCATGTGGCGCCCTCCCAGTATGGCTCCCGCCCCATTTAAGCGTGTTCTCAACACTATATACAGCGTCGGCAAAGAACGCAAGAGGCATTACTCGGTTTTTTCGGGCCGCGGGCTTGCGATATCCGCGAGCCTGCTGCAGGATGGCCCCATGCTCGACTACAGAACCCGCAGCGGCGGTGCGGAGACCGTGGTGATCCTCCACGGCTTCGGCGCCGATTCCTCCGATCTCTTCCCCTTCGCCGCCGAAATGGACGCCGCCGGCCGCTACACCTGGCATTTCCCCCAGGCCCCCTACCGCATCCGTTACGGCGGATCCGTTTTCGGCAGCGCCTGGTTTCCCCGCAACGAAACCGAGATCGCCGGTGCCCTCGAGGGAAGCTATTTCAACCGCCTCGAGGGGATGGACCCCGAGGGGCTCCGGCAGGCCGGCGCCGAGGTGCTCGAGCTCATCGATTCCCTCGGGGTGGATTTCGAGTCCGTAGTTCTCGGTGGATTCAGCCAGGGGGCGATGGTAGCGGTGGAGGCCGTCGCGCAGGCAGGGCGTCGCCCCGCCGACCTGCTTCTTTTCTCGGGTGCGGTCATCGCGGCCGAGCGGTGGCGTGCCGCGCTTTCGGGACTACAGCCGTTCGAGTTTCTCCAGTCCCACGGCAACGCCGATCCCATTCTCCCGTTCGAGGGCGCGCGGCGGCTTCTTGCCATCCTCGAGGATGCGGGCGGGGAGGGCGAGTTCCTGCAGTTTGACGGTGGCCACGGCATCCCACCGGAGATTATGGACCGGGTAGGAGCGCGACTGCGGAAGCGCCCGCAATGATGGCGGCCACCAGCACGATGGCAACGGCGTCGCCGCGGCCTGCCGCAAAGGCCGGCGGGGTTCTGTCGTCGGAATAGCCGCGGGCAATGAGGGCATCGGTGGTCTGTTCGGCCTCGAGGACCGTTTCGCGGATGAGGGATACCGCGAGGATCCGGATGCCGCGGAGCGGTGCGCGCCGAAGCCGGATTCCGCGGACCGCCATCGCCTCGGAGAGTCTGCGGTAGAGGTGGCCGAGGACCACGACGTGTCGTAGCGCGAGGCCCGCCATCAGGGCAACGCGGCCCGCGTTTACCCCGGGGATCGGGCGAAGCAGCCAGTGAAACACATCGGCCACGCGGCCCGTCGGCGTCGTCTGCAGGGTGAGCTCCGCGGCGAGCACGACGAGGAGAAAGCCCGTGGCAACCCGGGCGCCTGCGAGCGCGCCGGCGGTTGTGAAGCGCCCGGCGTCGAAGCTGTGGCCGGCGACCACCGCGAGGGCGAGGAGGAGAAAGAGGCGCGCGGCGAAGAGGGCCTGCAGCGGGCGGGCGCGTGCGGCCGCGTAGGCGGCGAGGAGGCCGGCTGAGAGCACCGCCCGCGCGCTCCAGGGTATGACGGCGACGGCCGCGATGGAGAAGGCGGCCAGGGCGAGGAGCTTCACGCGGGGGTCGAGGGCGTGGACCGGAGTGTCGCGGTGTGCGTAGGAGAATCCGGCTATCGCAGCCATGTCATCTCCCCGATCGGCCCGCTCGGTAAGCGCAGCCCGCAGGCCGGGGCGCCGGGAAGCACGTCCGCGGGGTTGCCGTCTGCGTGTACTCGCCCGCGGTCGAGCAGCACGATTCGGTCGGCGTGTGCTGCGAGCTTGCCGAGATCATGGGTGATTACCGCGATGCCGCAGCCCTCGGCGTAGAGGTCGAGAAGCACCGAGAGAACGCTTTGTACCCCCTCGAAGTCGAGGCTCGAAAACGGCTCGTCGAGGATGAGCAGGCTCGGTCGCAGTGCAAGCATCGCCGCAATGGAGAGACGGCGCTGCTCGCCCCCGGAGAGCGTAAAGGGGTCGCGCCGGCGCATCCCGGTGAGGCCGGTCCGCTCGAGTGCCTCTGCCACACGCTGCTCGACATCGGCATGGGAGAGGCCGGCGCTTCGCGGTCCCATCGCCACGTCCTCCGAGACGGTCTGGCCGAGCACCTGGCTTCGGGTATCCTGAAACACCAGCGCCGGCGGGGCTCCCTCGTTGCGGACTGTGCCCGCCGCGGGTGTGACGATCCCCGCGAGGCAGCGTGCGAGAAGCGTCTTGCCCGCTCCGTTGCGCCCGGCGAGAATGCAGAGCTCCCCGGCGGCGAGCGAGAGGTCGACGCGGTCGAGGAGTGCCCTGCCGTCCGCGGCGCGCACGGTGACCCCTGCAGCGGTGACCCTGCTCACCGGCCGACTCCCCCGGTCCCGCCGGCGCGCGCGCGAAGCAGGGGGCGCGCAACTCGTGCGACAATGACCGCGGCCGCAATCTTGAGCGCATCACCGGGGAGGAAGGGAAGGACCCCGGCGGCAATCGCTCCCCCAGGGGATAGGTCCATGACGCGGGCAAGCCACGGCGTTCCGAGCGCGTAGACGACGGCGGTCGCCGCGACCGAAGCGGACGTGTCGCGGACGGCCCGGCTACGGCCGCCGCCGGCGGCGCCGGCCGGTGGGGCGATAAGGGCACAGACCGCCACGGCGGGCAGAAAGCCGACGAGATAGCCGCCGGTCGGCCCGACGAAGTGCGCGAGGCCGCCACGGGCTGCCGAGAAGACGGGCAGGCCGACCGCCCCGAGTCCGAGGTAGAGCGCAACCGATGCGACAGCCCACCGTAGTGGCAGCAGCAGCCCGGCGAGCAGCACAAAGAAGTTCTGAAGAACGATCGGCACGGGGCTCACCGGCAGGGGCACCGCGATGTAGGCTCCCACTGTAATGAGGCCGGTGAAGAGAGCTGCGTATATGGATTCGGCGAGGGCTGGTCGTTGTTC
Source organism: uncultured Spirochaetaceae bacterium (assembly GCA_964631585.1). Classification (GTDB taxonomy): domain Bacteria; phylum Spirochaetota; class Spirochaetia; order DSM-27196; family PWMO01; genus JAAAOH01. The sequence goes on from CAZVXU010000022.1 coordinate 14,060, forward strand.
ACCCGACATATGATCCTCCATGGGGGGCTCATTTTACCTGCAGGTCGACTTTGCGAAAGGGGCGGCGCACCATGGGGCGGTACCGGCGGTACCGGCGGTACCGGCCCGTGCCGGACGGTTTGCCTGCGGCGACGGCAAATGAGTATTCTCTCCCCAATCAGCCGAAAGTGACGAAGAAAGCAAGGAGCCCTACGGTGCGAGTCGGAAAGGCAATGCGGACGGCACTGACCGTGCTGCTGCTCTTATTTGTGTTTGTGCTTCCCTCCGTCGGTGCCCGGGGCCTGCCGCGCCTGCCGGAGTGGATCGCCAACAGTGATATCCCCCAGCCGCCGGTGTCGGCGCAGGCCGCCATGCTCATCGACTATGAGACCGGTACGGTACTCTACGAAAAGCAGGCCGACAGCGTCATACCACCGGCCTCACTCACAAAGATCATGACGATCCATCTGGTGCTGGAGCTTGCGCGTGATGGGGTAATCTCTCTCGATGAGACGTTCGAAGTGCCGCGGGCCGCGTGGGCGAGAAATATGCCGCCGGGCTCCTCGCTGATGTTCCTCGGCCCCGGACAGCGTGTCAGCTACGCCGAGCTCCTCGAGGGGCTCGCGGTGGCATCCGGGAACGACGCCGCGGTAGCGGTGTCGCTCCAACTCGCGGGATCGGTACCCGCCTTCGTAGAGATGATGAACAGCGAGGCGCAGCGACTCGGGTACGAGGTCATGCAGTTCAGCGATCCCGCCGGCCTCTCGCCGCGTAACCGTATTACCGCGCGGGAGTACGCGGACTTTGTCCGCCGTCACATAACCCGCTGGCCCGAAACGCTCGAGGATGTGTACTCAAAGCGCGCGATCCTCTATCCCACCGAGGCCAACTTCGACTCGGTGATGATCGGCGGGTCGGTTCAACAGCAAAACCGCAACACCCTTCTCTTCGACTACGCGGGGGTCGACGGGCTCAAGACGGGTTATATCGATGCCTCCGGCTATAACCTCGCGGTTACCGCGGAGCGTGACGGGCGGCGACTCATCGCAGTCGTACTCGGCGTGCGGGCGGCAAGTGTGGCCGAGGGAGCCCGCCGGCGGGCGGTGGACGCGGCGGTGCTTCTCGATTACGGCTTCGATGAGTTCCGGCGGCTGGAGCCGACCGTGCCGCAGCAGCCCCCGCTTCGCGTCTGGAAAGGCAGGGTTGACGAGGTCGCGGTGGTCCCCGACACGGCGCTGGCAGCGATCCTTGTGCCTCGAGGACGCGAGGAGGATGTTACGGTATCCGTGAGTACGGCGGGAGAGCTTACCGCCCCGGTTGAGCCCGGGCAGTCCGTGGGAGCCGTGTCCTACCGGCTCGGGGACCAGGAGCTCACCCGTGTGGAGTTGGTCGCCGACGCCCGCGTGGAACGCGCGGGATTCTTCAAGCGACTGTGGCACGCAATCGTGCTGTTGGCGCAGCGGCTCCTGGGTTGACCGGCGAGGCCGAAGCCCGCCGGGGCGGCGGGCGCCGCCGTCAGGAAACGCCGGTGAGTGCCTTTATGTACTGCAGGCGCTCGTAGGCCTCCGGACTCTCGCTGTTCGACTGGCTCAGCTTTCCGCGGAACTCGTCGATCTTCTCGTAGTTGTTCTCGGTCATCCAGCGCTCAATATCGCTCCGGATGGTGCTGATGCGGTCGATGCCGTTCTTGTAGAGGGTCGAGCAGACCTGCACTGTCTGTGCGCCTGCGAGCAGCAGCTTCACCGCCTCGGTGCCGGTATGCACACCTGTCGATGCGGAGAGATCGCAGCCCACCTCGGGGTGAAGGATCGAGATCCACCGAAGCGAGTTGTAGACCTCGTGCGGTGTCGAGAACATGTAGCCGGGAGCGAGCTTCATGGTCTGGATGTTGATATCGAGCTGGTAGAAACGGTTAAAGAGTACGAGCCCGCGCACGCCGGCTTTTCGTAGCCGCTGCGCGAAGCAGGGCAGGCAGGTGAAATTGGGACCGATCTTGGCCGCAAGCGGCACGCTGGTCTGGCGCCGGACTTTCTCGATGATCCCCGTGTAGCGTCGCTCGATCTGCTCGGAGTTTTCCTCCGGTGTGCGCGGCATGATGGACATATTGAGCTCGATGGCGTCGGCCCCGGCCTTTTCCAGTTGCCTGGCGTAGTTTCCCCACCACTTTGTCGTGCGCGAGTTGAGGCTGGCGATGATGGGCACATCGGTCTTTTTCTTTGCCTGTTCGACGAGCGCGATGTAATCGTCGGGACCGAGGTGTTTTCCCATCTGGCGGATGTAGTCATCGGCCTCCGGGTGCATCGACACCTCCGTCGCCTCCTGCTCCTGCTCGGCTTCGGACTCGATCTGCTCTTCGAAGAGCGATTTCAGGACGATCGCGCCGGCGCCGGCGTCGGCGCAGCGCAACACACCTTCGACATTTCGGGTTATTCCACTACTCGAAACGACGACGGGGTTCTTTAATTCGAGCCCGAGATACGACGTCGTGAGGTCTGCCATGGGGAGATCCTTTCACAAGAACAATGTTGAGAATTATGATTTACTCAGGTAGTATATCCGACGGTGCGTTATTCAGCAAGTTGCGGAGTACACGTGAATGATAGATAAACACGATCTTGTGATAGTGGGCGGTGGAATCGCGGCCGTGTCGGCCGCCGAGGCGTTTCGCGAGCGGGACGAGCAGGGTTCGATACTCATATTGAGTGAGGAGGACCGGGCTCCGTACCGGCGAACGAAGCTCTCGAAACGCATAGTCGACGGTTTCGAGCCCGACGAGCTCGCCATCTACCCGGCCGAGTGGTACGAGGAGCGGCGAATCGACCTCGAAACGAAGCGAAAGATTGTCGCGGTCGATCCCGATGCCCACGAGGTCGAAGACGCGGACGGCAAGCGCTACGGTTACGGGAAACTCGTTCTCACCACCGGCGGCGCCCCCGTGTTTCCGGGGACGATTCCGACCGGGGAGACCGGCTCCTTCTTCGTGCTCCACAGTGCTCGGGACGCCGAGCGTATCATCAAGGCGGCGCGCAAGGCGAAGAAGGTGCTCATCTCCGGTATGGGGGTTCTGAGTGTCGAGATCGCCTGGGAGCTGCACCGCCTGGGAAAGAAGATCACGCTCGTCGGCGCTACGCCCCAGCTCATGCCGCGACAGCTGAATCTGCGCGCGGCGGAGATGCTCGAGTCACTCCTCGCCGATGCCGGAGTTCGCCTGCACTTTCAGGAGGAGATCCTCTCCTTCGAGCGTCGGAAGAAGGGCGGATACAATGTCTCGATGATCCGTAACTCCGGCAGCTTCGACCTCATCATTCTTGCGGTCGGACTCCGACCTCGAAAGGAGCTTGCTGCGGAGGCGGGCCTCGCTACTGCAAGCGGTATTCGCGTGAACCGCCAACTTCGCACCAGTAGCCCCGACATCTTCGCCGCCGGCGATGCGGCCGAGCACGAAGGTGGCCACATGACCTGGCTCTGGCACGCAGCAGAGTACCAGGGACGCATTGCCGGCACCAACGCCGCCGGTGGAGAGGAAGAGTACGATTTCCGTCCCTTCAGATTCCGCGCGGAAGTCTTCGACAACTACTTTTTCTCGGTGAACAAGCCGCGTGCCCTCGATATGGCCGAGATGGAGGAGTTCGAGTTCGAGAAGGGCTCCAAGTATCGTGCCTTTTACTTCAGAGACGACATTCTGGCCGGCATCGTAATGGCAAACGACCCCGACAACGCCAAGCTCTACGAGCAGGCGGTTCAGGAACGCTGGAGCCTCGAGCGCGCGGAAGCCGAACTTTTTTGAAACTCGGTCCACAATCAGATTTTTCCAGGAGGTAAATCATGATGCCGAAACGCACAGCTATGCCCACACGCATCGTACTCATATTGGTAATTCTCCTTGCCACCGCCGCAATGGTTGCGGCAACCGGCCAGGGCGAAGTTCCCCTCTCCGAAGAAGCAGCCGAGCCGCTGGACGTGAGCGTGGAGGTTCTTAAAGGTCCCACAGGGATGGGAATGATCCGGCTCATGGACGAGGAGCCTTCCTTCGGAGACAGCGTGAGCGTCGACTACGCGGTGAGCGGTGCTCCCGACGTGCTGGTTTCCAAAGTACTCTCCGGTGAGGTCGACATAGCCGCACTACCGAGCAACGTGGCCGCGAAGCTCTACAACAGCGGCGTGCCGTATCAGCTCGCGGCGGTCAATACGCTCGGGGTGCTCTACCTCGTCTCCAATGGCACGGAGGTGGATTCCTTCGCCGAGCTCGCGGGTGCACGCATCGATACCTCCGCGCGCGGGGCAAACCCCGATATCATCCTGCGGCACCTGTTGAGCGAGCACGGAATGGATCCGGAGGAGGATGTGGAGCTTCGCTACTACAACCACACAGAGCTCGCCCAGCTCGTCATCGCCGGTAGATCGGAGCTCGCGGTGCTGCCTGAGCCCTTCGTGACGAGGGTTGTAAACGCCTCCGAAACCGCGCGGGTGGAGATCGATCTCCAGGAAGTCTGGCGTGATCTCAAGGGCGAGGATGCGTTCATTTCGATGGGCGTGCTTGTCGTGAAGGATTCTCTCGTGGCGGAGCGTCCCCGGTTCGTGGAGGAGTTTCTCGAGCGCTACGAGGCCTCGATCGACTGGGTAAACGCGAATCCCCGCGCCGCCGGCCGACTCATCGAGGAAAACGAGCTCGGTTTCACCGCCGCCTCGGCGGCCGAGGCGATCCCGCGGGCGAGTATCCGCTACATCGGCGCGACGGAGGCACGGCAGCGCCTCGAGGAGTACTTCTCGGTGCTCCGCGATTTCGATCCTGCCTCGATCGGCGGCGCGCTGCCCGACGACGGGTTCTATCTCGACCTCTGAGCCTGTCTCGTTGACCACTGCCCGACCGACGCAGTACCCTTAATGCTGAGGGCCGCGGTCGGCAAATCGGGAACGGCGGCTCGAGGAGCATAGATAGATGTCTTCCACACATATCAATAGCGTCGTCGAGCAGGCCTCGGCGGCTCTCGATACAGAGCGTATTCGCGAGGATTTCCCCATTTTGTCCCGCACTATGCGGGGAAAGCCCTTCGTGTATCTCGACAACAGCGCGACCTCGCTCAAGCCCCAATCGGTTATTGACGCCGAGGTCGCCTACTACACGGAGATGGGCTCGAATATTCACCGCGGGGTGTACGAGTTCTCGGAGCGTGCGAGCATGCTCTACGACGAGGCACGGGAGCGCATCGCCCGCTTCATACACGCGCCGCAGGGCTCCCACGTCATCTTCACCCGGGGCACCACCGAGGCGATCAACACCGTTGCCTACGGGTGGGGTCTCAAGCACCTCGGGCCGGGGGACGAGGTCGTGGTGAGCGAGATCGAACACCACGCGAACTTCGTGCCCTGGCAGGCCATCTGTGAGCGCACCGGTGCCGTGCTGAAGTTCATACCCGCTGATCCGGCGGACGGCCGGCTGCGGCTCGATGAGCTCGAGACCATCATCACGTCCAAAACCCGGTTGGTGGCGATTACGGCCATGTCCAACGTCACGGGCTACATGCCGCCGCTCGATCAGATTCTCTCGCGGGCGAAAGAGGTGGGTGCGGTAACTCTCGTCGACGGAGCACAGCTCGTGTCCCACCAGCCGGTGGATGTCGCCGCCCTCGGCGCCGACTTTCTCGCCTTCTCGGGCCACAAGATGCTCGGTCCGACGGGGGTCGGTGTGCTGTGGGGCAAAGCCGAGGTGCTCGAGGACATGGATCCCTTCCTCCTCGGCGGCGACATGATCGTGAAGGTGCGGAAGGAACGTACGACCTTCAAGGATCTCCCCGAGCGCTTCGAGGCCGGCACGCCCAACATCGCAGGCGTCATCGGTTTTACTGCCGCCATCGACTATCTCGAGTCGGTCGGAATGGAGGCGATTCACCGCCACGAGCAGAAGCTTCTCGCGCATGCCACCGAACGCGCCGCCGCGTATGATGATCTCACCGTCTACGGTCCGGCCGACGTCTCGGTCCGCGGGGGTGTGTTTTCTTTCAATTTAGGTGATGTGCATCCCCACGACACCGGCGCCATCCTCGACCAGGAGGGTATTGCCGTGCGCACCGGTTTCCACTGCGCGCAGCCGCTGATGCAGGTCTTCGGTGTACCGGGCACCACGCGGGCGTCGTTCTATCTGTACAACACCGTCGCCGAGGTCGACCACCTGTTCGAGGGCATCGAGCGGGTGAGGAATGTATTCGGATGAGCATCGAAGACGATATCTATAAGGAAATCATTCTCGAGAACTACAAGTCGACGCGAAACAAGCGGGAAGTGGACGCCGAGACGCACCACGCCGAAGGGGCAAACCCCTCCTGCGGGGACGACCTCGAGCTCCATGTGCGTGCGGAAGAGGGTCGCATCGCCGATATCGCCTATCAGGGCATGGGCTGCTCCATCTGCTGCGCCTCGGCGAACCTGCTGTGCGATGCGGTGCGCGGGAAGTCGGTCGGGGAAGCCCAGGCAATCGTTTCGCAGTACCGCTCGATGTTGCTCGAGGACGCCGAGCCCGAGTTTCCCGACGAAGCGGGTGACCTCGAGGCCATGCAGGGTGTAAAGAAATACCCCGTCCGCATCAAGTGCGCCATGCTTGCCTGGAATACCCTCGAGAGTATCATGCGTGACATCGGCGCGGATTGACACGGCCGGCACGCGCCGGTAGGCTTTCTGCCGCACAACCGAAATCTGGAGGCCGCATGTATAAGATCGTACTCGTACGACATGGAGAAAGTGAGTGGAACAAGTCGAACCTCTTCACCGGATGGACCGACGTGGATCTTACCGAGAAGGGTGTCGCCGAAGCCGAGGAGGGTGGCCGTCTTCTGTCCGAAGAGGGATACGAGTTTGATCTCGCCTTCACCTCGGTACTGACCCGTGCCGTCCGTACCCTTGATATCGTGCTTTACAAGATGGGACTGTCGTGGATCCCGGTGGAGAAGAACTGGCGGCTGAACGAGCGCCACTACGGCTCCCTCCAGGGCTACAACAAGGCTCAGATGGCCGAGAAAGAGGGAGAGGAGAAGGTCCACCAGTGGCGCCGAAGCTACGACGTACCGCCGCCTCCCTTGACCGACGAGGATGAGCGCTTCCCCGGAAAGGATCGCCGCTACCACGATGTGCCGAACTCCGAGCTGCCGCGCACCGAGTCCCTCAAGGACACCGTCGCGCGCTTTCTGCCGTACTGGCGTGTCGCGATTGCGCCGGCCATCGTGTCGGGCAAGCGGATCGTCATCGCCGCCCACGGCAACAGCCTGCGGGCGCTGGTGAAGTACCTCGACGACATGTCCGATGAGGCGATCACCAAGCTCAACATTCCCACCGGCATACCCCTGGTGTATGAGCTCGACGAGAACCTGACGCCGATAAAGCACTACTACCTCGGCGATGCCGAAGCCGCCGAGAAGGCTGCCCAAGCCGTGGCGAACCAGGCAAAGAAGTAGGCCGGCCGCGGTGCGAACGGGGAGAGGCAATGTACGAGGTCGAGCTCAAAGCCTGGGTAGATGACGGCGCCGAGCTGCAGGCGCGCCTCGAAGCGCTGTGCACCTATCGGCGTGAGTTCGACAAGCGCGACCGCTACTTTACGGCGCCCGAGTGCGCCGCGGACCCCGATTGGACGCCGCACCAGTTCCGGTTGCGCCGCGACGGCGATGAGCTGGTCTGCACCTACAAGCACAAGGCCCTCGAGCAGTCGGTGGAAATCAACCTCGAGCGGGAGTTCGAGGTCTCCGACGAGGATGCGTTTCTGGGCCTGGTGCGCCGGCTCGGCTGTGAGCCTCTCGTTGACAAGCACAAGAAGGGGCGGCAGTATGATTACAACGGCCTTACCGTCGAGCTCTCGATTGTTAACGGGCTCGGTACGTTTCTCGAGATCGAGCGGCTCCTCGGCGACGACTCCTCCGAGGCCGAGCGTGCCGCGGCGGGCGAGGAGGTGCGCGCCGCCCTCGAGACCTTCGGCGTTGGAGCTGATCGGGTCGAAGAGCGCCCGTACACGCAGATGCTTCTCGATGGAGCGGGCGGGCGATGACGCGCTACGGTGAGCTCTCCGGTGCCCGCGGGCTTCTCTTCGATATCGACGGTACCCTCTACGACAACGCGGCTTATCTTGCATCGCACAAGCAATCGCTCACCGAGCGGCTGGCAATGGAGCTCGGCCGTAGCTATGACGAAGTCCGCCATGAGGTGCGCGAGGTACAGGACCGTCTCGCCTCCGAGCAGGGACGACGCCCATCGCTGGCGAATACCTTTCTCGAGTTTGGCGTGAGTATGGAGCAGAACGTGGCCTGGCGCAGCAGGCTGCTGAAACCCGAGCGCTACCTCGGGCACGATCCGCGGCTTGCCGAGGCGCTGTCGGCGCTGAAGGCGCGGTTTGCTCTGGCGGCACTCACCAACAACCCCGCCGATATCGCTCGCCGCACCCTCGAAATCCTCGGCGTCGCCTCGGTTTTCCCGACGATCGTTGCCCTGGACGATACGCTGGCCTCTAAGCCCGACCTCGCGCCGTTTCACGCCGGGCTCGGGGCGCTGGAGCTCCCCGCCGGGGAGGTGATCATGATCGGAGACCGCTATGATGTCGACATCGCGCCCGCGCTGGAGCTTGGCATGAGCGCAGTGCTTGTCGACGGGGTCGAAGACGTATATGCTCTGCCGGAAACGCTCGCCGAAACGGGGTAGCTGCATGCGCGCATATCTCGACATTGCAGAACGGGTCGCCCGGATTCTGAGCTACTCCCACAATGTTCCCGGCCGAAAGCTCACCGCTGATATCGTTATAAACGTCCGCGCCGGGGCGCTTGCCCACAGGGGTCGGTTCAAACAGGTGCGCCGCACCTTCTCGTTGTTTACAGAGGGCATCGAGGGGGCACATCGAAACGGCGAGGCCCTGGTCGTGCACTATCACTTCACGCAGTACCACGGCCATGCCCGGGAGATCGCGCGGCGCATCCTGCTTGCCAACGTCGACCCTGATCGTCAGCGTGTTATCGTGAGTCTCGGCGGTGACGGCACCCACGGTGAAATCCTGAGCGTCCTGTCGAATGCCGACCCTACGGTGCAGGCGCGCACCACCGTATTCCGCCTGCCGCTCGGAAGCGGCAACGACGGCGCCGACTCGCCGGACCTCGCGACGGCGCTGCGTGTAATGCTCTCCGGGCGGACGGAGAGCGGGATCCCTTTCGTCCGGGTGGAAACGGCGCGGGGCGGCAGTTTTGACGCGTTCAACATCGTCTCGGTGGGGATTGATGCCTTCGTCACCGATGTCTCCGCCCGACTGAAGCGGATACTCCCGGGAAACATCTACCGCATCGCGGCGGCGACCTCGGCAGCCCTCTACCAGGTCCTCTTGCACCCCCGGGAAATGACCGCCGAGTTCGGACGGGCGGACGGCGCGCCCGTGCCCCGCGCGGGGCGCTTCGTGCTACTGGCCGTCGGGCCCTCCGGGCATCGGACCTATGGCAACGGCATGCGCATTCTGCCCGGAGACGATAACGTCTGCCTGGTGCATCGGCTCAGTACGGTGCAGATCATGACGCTCAAAAGCAGCATGTACCGCGGCGACCATGTTGCCCTGCCGGTGGTCGAGACCTTCGACTCCGCCGACATAACCATTCGCTACGACGGACGCCTCCCGCTGCAGGCAGATGGAGAGCCGGTGTGGCTCGAACCCGAGGATTTTCCGCTTCGCATGTCTCGCGGGTGGAGTGAGCTCAAGGCTCCGGTTGTCGACGTAACTCCCGGGAATGTGGCGGTTCCGGCGGCCGCCGAGCAGGCGAAATCGGCCGCTCAGGCGAAATCGTAGAAGACCCACTGCTTCACGAACTGCATCCCGTGGCGTTTCGCCTCGTCGGCGTGGTCGCGCCAGGAGTCGGGGTAGTGCATGAGATAGATGCGGTCCCGAATATGGCGCGGCAGCCCGTTGATCTCCTTGAGACTCGCGTGGATGCCGCCGGTAAAAAACTGAACATCGTGGAAAATCACTTCGGGGGAGAAGAGCTCTTCCATGGTCGAGATGAGCTCCTCGTCGTACTGCGTGTCACCGGTGAACATGACGCGGTCGTCGATGACGAGTCCAACGCTGTAGAACGCATCGTCCCAGGAACGGGCCTGCTCGGGGAAATGGCGCGTGCGGAAGGTCTTGAGGTTGATGTCGCCGATTTGCATCTCGGTGCCCCGGCGCGGGAGGTCGGGACGCTCGGTGGGCCGATGGACCACCCAGAAATCCTCGAAGCTGAGCCCTTCGCCCTCGTGACGCTCGTTTTCCTCCGAGCCTCCGCGAAGGGATCGCTCCCACAGGATCGTCTGGTACTCCTCGGGGATGTAGATGTGGGGCTTAGTGCGGGTCACGTAGCGGTTGACCAGCATCACCTCCTCGAGGCCGCCGACATGGTCGGCATGCGAGTGGGTGACGTAGTAATTGCGGATGTCGCCGACCGAACGGCCGAGCCTGGTAAGCGCTTCCGGC
>CAZVXU010000023.1:0-24271 GCA_964631585.1 uncultured Spirochaetaceae bacterium
CCTCCTCCACATCGGCGAGGCGCACCTCGTGGCCGTAGTCGGAGGACTGGACGATGTCCACATCAGTTCGCGTAAGAAGGCGCACGACCGGGCGCAGCACTCGCCGCAGGACAACGGAGGGAACAAACAGCTCCCAGGTGGTAAACATGGCCGCAGCGCCGCTGCGAAACACGCGGCGCTGAAAAAAACTCGTTCCGCTGCGCGGATGTCCCATGATGAACACCGGTTTCTCAACCGGGAGGGTCTTGAGCTGCGGGTAGAGAAGTTCGTCAAGCCACAGGGTAAGCCGCGTGAGCGCAAGCAACGGGATCGCGAAGAGAAACCAGGTCGTGACACTGATCAGGCGACCGTGGCGAGCGAATGTCGAGATGAGCAGCCCGAGTCGCGAGAGCGTCGACCTTCCCCGCATGCGGCCTCCTTCCTCAGTCTTCCAGCGCTTCCGGCGCCCCCGCCCCGAGCCGTCCGAGGCCAAGCACGGCCAGTGCAAGTATCGTGGTGAAGTAAAAGTCCAGAAAACGCCAGCCGATGAGAATAGTACCCAACGCCTGTCGGGGGAGAACCCCGGTGAACAGCAGTACGAACAGCCCCTCCGCACCCCCAGTTGCCCCGGGCGTCGGCACAAACGCCATGATTGCGAAGAGCACCCACTGCAGCACGAGAAAGTTCAGGAAATTGACTTCGTAGCCCAGACTGAGAGTAAGCATCGCCACGACGGAGTACCGGCTGACCCAGTGGACGGCCGCCACCGCAACGTTCAGCGCAAAGCGCTGTTTGCCCCGCTTGATGATCTCGGCGTACAGCCGCTTGAACTCGTCTCCGAAGGAGCGAAGCCTGCGCCGCAGTTTCGGAAACACGTCAAAGGCGCGCGCAAGGAGCACGGCTGCTACGACGACCGCCACGACCACGCCGGCGGCGATCAGCCAGCCTCCCGTTCCCATCACCTCCTGCTCCATGACACGACCCAGCGCAGCCTTCGCCCGCAGGGATGCCAGGGCGAGCGCCAGCGGAAGCCCGATGGCGTAGAACGTCAGGTCTTCGACCGTCTGTATCGTTGTCAGGGACGTCGCCTCGCCCAGCGACACACCGCGCTGGTAGAGCATTCCGGCCTTTACCGGCTGGCCTCCGACCGCCGTCGGCGTCAACGCCATCCCCAGCTCCGACATGATCGAGATCCGAAGACCTTCACCAAAACTGAAACGATGACCGAGGAAGTGCATCCAGTTCGTCAGCCGGAACGCTTTCGACATCCACGGTACGAGGCGCAGGCCCGCAGCCGCTGCAAACAGCCAGAATGAGAAGGCCTCGAGCTTGAGGATTTCGCTCGTGCCGGTACTCACCAGGGCCACGACGACGCTGATACCGACGGAGATGGGCAGCAGAACGAGGAGCCGCCGTACAACGGTGCGGGGGTCGATAATCGGCTTCGTGTCCGGCATGATTGCTATATTGTACGCGTCTGCAGGAGAATAACAAAGTACACAATGTAGACTGCAAAGAAGCTCGCCCCGCCCCATCGCGGAAGCTCCCGCTTCCATGCGGTTATGACGAAAAGCAGCACGCTTACCAGTACCATAAAGAGAAAATCGACCCTGAAGTCGCTGCCGCCGATCTCGATATTGCGAAGCAGCGAGGTTGCACCGAGCACGAGAAGGGAGTTGAAGATGTTGCTGCCCACGACGTTGCCGAGGGAGATATCGGTCTCTCCTTTCACGATCGCGACGAGGGACGTTACGAGCTCCGGAAGACTCGTTCCGAAGGCAACCACGGTCACCCCGATGAAGCGCTCGGAGGCCCCGAAGATGTTCTCGGCAATCCACGACGCCCCGTCGACCAGAAACTGGCCGCCGAGGGCGAGCCCCGCCACACCGGCTATCACCTTGATGAACAGAAGCGGCATCGCCGCTGAGGGCTCGGCGGGTATCTCATCGATCGGGATCTCTTCGAGGGACTGCGCGCCGCTTCGGCTTGCGTTGTGGTAGAGGAAGTACAGGTAGGCAATGAGAAGGCCTACCATCACAACGCCCTCGAGCGTGGTGATCACACCGTATTGCCAATAGGGAGCGCCGTCGAAATTGACCACCACGAGGGCGAGCACGAGCGCCGAGCCGATCATGATGGGCGTGTCGATGAGCGCAATCTTTCGGGTGACCGGCAGCGGACGCACCAGCGACACGAGACCGAGCACAAGCGCAACATTGATGATATTGCTCCCGACGACATTCCCCACCGATACCGGCATGAGCCCCTTCCACGCCGAGATCAGGCTGACGAAGAGCTCGGGCGCCGACGTCCCGAAGGCAACCACGGTGAGCCCTATCACGATGACCGGTATGTTGAGCCGCCGTGCGATGCCGGAGGCTCCCGAGACGAGGAAATCCCCGCCGAAGTACAGCAGTACGAGACCGGCGAGGAGAAAGGCGAAGTTGATAACGATCGGAGCCGTCATAGTGGTTCGGGTATCGTAGCTTACTTACGGTTCAGGTTGAAGACCCCATCCCAGTCCGGGGAAGGCTCGCGCTCCATGAAGGTACGGCACCGATTCGAGAACAGCGATGCGGGACCGTCACCCGGGTAGATGCGCAGCACGTTCTCGAAGCTGCGAAGCGCCGTCGACCAGTCACGGCTCTCGAAAGCGGCCAGCCCCTCGTCGAAGAGGCCGAGTGCCTCCTTCAGCATCGGCGTTTCCTCGCTGCGCTCGCCGAGGAGCTCGTAGAGGCGAATCGGCTCCCGGATGCCCACGGCCCGCACGCGGTCGAGGCGTCTGATGAGAAAGCCGTCTCCAGCCGCGCGATAGGTTCTCTCACTCAGCAGAATCCAGGTTCCGTACTGCCTGTTCACACCCTCGAGCCGTGACGCCAGATTCGCTTCGTGCCCGAGAATCGTGTAATCCATACGGCGCGTCGTACCGAGGTTCCCCACGAGCATAGGCCCCGTGTTTATGCCGATGCGGCTCAATACCGGAGTGGGCGACAGGTCCTGGCGAAGAAAGCGCTCGTTGAGAACCTCCTCCATTTTCTTCATGCGCACCGCCGCATGACAGGCCTTGCGCGAGTGATCGGCGAGCTGCACCGGAGCCCCGAAGAACGCGACCACGGCATCCCCTTCAAACTTATCGATGGTGCCCCGTTCGTCGAGGATAATGTCGCTCATATGTGAGAGATAGTCGTTGAGCAGGCTCACCAGCTGCTTCGGATCGAGACTCTCGGAAATCCGCGTGAACTGCTTTACGTCGGTGAACATAGCCGTGAGCTCTCGCTCCTCTCCGCCGAGATGGAGTTTCTCGGGCTGCTCGACGAGCTCCTGGATGAACTCCGCCGAGATGTAGTGCTCGAATGCGTTGTGCAGCCAGCTTTTCTCTCGCTCGGTTTCGACGAATGCGAGCACCGTCAGTGTGATGAAGGAGAAGAGCCCGGCGAGGAGAATCGGTTGCACCGGCACGTAGAGGCCTACCGCGATGAGAAGCAGAGCCTGCACAACGAGCACGGCGCCTGCCGCCGAGAGGCCAATGACGATGCCCGACAGCGGCTTTCGACCACGGACGAAAAACGATACGACGACCGCGAATACGAGTGCCAGACCGGCCGAGTAGGTCCGCGGCACGCGGTCGAGAAATGATCCCTGTAAGAGCATGTTGAAGAGGGAGGCATGCAGACCGACGTTGACATACTCCTCGTCGAACGGTATCACGCCGATATCGGATGTTCCGGTTGCCGTGAGTCCCACGAAGACAGTGCGGTTTCCCAGCAATGACTCCAGCCGATCGCGCAGACCCACGGCTTCATCGTAAATGCCGCGCGTTTTCTCGAAGACCTCCTCCACGCTCGCCCGCGCCGTTTCGACGGTCCGGCGCTCGCCCTCACTGAGCGTTTCATCGGCAAGGATCGAGTCTGCGTCGGCAAGCATCGCCGCCTCAGCGCCGCCGCCGAGAAAGGTACCGACTGCCGCTCGATAGACTCGCGCGAGCTCCCGTGATTCCCGGAACAGGGCCGGATTCTGCTCCGAGACCGCCCGCCGCCGGACCTCTTCTGCGCGGTTCCAGGCCTCTATCGGTGCGATCGATCCGTCGGCGTACGTGAAGTACCCGGCCTGCTCCATCTGCCGGAGGTTGAAAAGCAGGTCCTGTTCGACGCTCTCGAGCTCTATGAGCTCGGCAAATGATATCTGGGTAAACGAGTCTTCGAAGCGCCTCTTTGGCCAGTTCACGAGCACCCGTCCGTCCGGAAGCCGGGGCACACGAGTCGGCGGTTCGTTCCCGTTCCGGCGGAACACAAGCTCGCCGTCGGTTACCACGACCTCCTCAACGCCCGTTTGATCGAGATATGCGGGCAGGACCAGCTGCGGTAATACCTGATCCTGGCGACGCAGAAGCAGGTGAATGGCCCGCTTCACGCCGTCTGCATCAACCTGCGTGTTCGCGAATCCCGCAGCGGCGGCTCCGTCGTCGATGGGATCTACGATGCCGCGGACCTCAGCTACCGCCGGGACGGTGGCTTCCGCGTCGCCCTCAACGGTGATAGAGAACAGTCGGGCGCCCTCCGGCGAATCCAGGCCGATTGCCTGCTCCTCACGCGGGGCGAGCACGAGAGGCAGGTACACCGGTGCGCTCAGCGACAGCGCGGTCGCGAGGTGGCGGTCGCCGTTTCTGACCGCCGCGTCGAGCGCCCGCTCGATGCGGCGCTGAGAGATGCGAATCTCTTCGGCGAAATCGAAGAAGTACAGCGGCGCGGAGTCCGCATCAAGGGCGCCGGTGTCCAGGGCCTCGCCGGCGCCCACGGCGTTGTTCCGGAGCGCCGTAAACTCTTCTTCGACCGTCCGAGGGACGGTCTCGGTGTAGTCATCAGCAGCAACCTCGAGAAGGCCGGGGTCAATGTACTCAACGTCGAGCACGACAGCCGAGGGCGCAAACTCGCTGAGACGGAGTAGATGGTCTCCCATGGCGCCGCGCCGCCATGGCCACTCGCCCTGCGCCGCAACGGCACGGTCGTCGATATTGAGCAGCAGGATGTCCTCGTGTTCCTCGATGGACGGCCGGAAACGCAGCAGCTGGTCGTACCACCGGTTTTCCGCCGTTCGAAAGAGAGGCGTGTACTGCAGCGCAGCAAAAACAGTGGCGAAAAGCACAGGCAGGGCGACGAAGAGAACGCCGGGAACAGGGAAAAGTGAAAAACGTTTCATGAATCCTCGCTTTTCATTGCCGGCAAGGCAGCCGTATCTTGGGGCGGAATATACGGATCATAGACCAAAAAGGGGTACCGACTGTGACGAAAATCTGGATTGCACTCGTGCTTTTGGTTGTTCCATTAGTCGGCGTGACGGGCGCCGACCAGATGGAAGTTATCGCAGCGATGCAGACCGCCGAGGAGGTCACTTATCGGGAGGGTGGCTTTGCCGTCCTCGTTGCAGCCGGGACGCTGCCACGCACCGCCGCGCCGGATGCCGCACTGAACCCGGAGCTTCGCAGGCGACTGGGATGGAATTCCCGGCCCATGGACAGACCGCTCACGGTGGCGGAGTTCTCCTATCTTGTGGTAGAGGCGTTTGATATTCCCGCCGGGCTCATGTATCGGCTCGCACCGGGGCCGCGGTATGCGGTGCGAGAGTTGCGCTTTCGACGGATTCTTCTCGACCGTGTCGACGCAACTGACGACATCGCCGGTGTGCAGGCGCTCCGGATGATCGGAAACGCCATCGAATGGAAGGAGGACCGGTCATGAGGCACCTGATTAGTAGACACGGGGTCCGAATCATTCTGTCGGCGATGGTTGTGCTTATCGTCGGCACACCACGAACAATGGGCGCCGAGTTCGACATCGACATCTCGAGCGAAGTCGGGGCCGAGCACACCCGGCGCACTGACATTTTCACCGAGACAGCAGCCGACGCGTCGCTTTCCTGGATTCTCTCGCCGGACAGCGATATCGAGATAATGAGTGGGTATAGCTATCGCTATGACGAGGCCGATCCGGAATCCTCCGGCGAGTTCATCCCGGCACTCGACCGGGCCCGGTACTTCGTGCGGCTTCCG
The DNA here is from genome assembly GCA_964631585.1 of uncultured Spirochaetaceae bacterium. Lineage (GTDB taxonomy): Bacteria > Spirochaetota > Spirochaetia > DSM-27196 > PWMO01 > JAAAOH01. Next base: position 6,026 of record CAZVXU010000023.1, read on the forward strand.
ATCTCGACGGGTGGCGGTGTCGTTGCCGAGCTGACCGCAGGCAGGTTCGGACTTCGCGACACCACGGGCACGGTCGTGGACACGCCGGCAGACGGGCTCTCGGTGGGAATCGTGGCGCCTGCTGTAACCTTTCGAGCACAATCGGCGTACACCGGGCTCCTGTTTCGCGATTCAACCGACGTCCGTCTGACCACGGGTGACGCGATGGACGATGATAATCTCCTCGGGCCGGCCCATCTGCTCGGACGGCTCGAGCTGGCGTTCCCCGAGCTTCTCGGCCGACAGAGCATCATCATGGACGCCGTCGGGCATCTCGACCTCCCCGAGCTCCCATCGAGTGATCTCGATTCCACCGATGCCGCCGACGGTCTCTACAGCAGCCTGACGCTGACGGGGCCGCTCTCGCGGCGCGTGTTCTACACCGTCTACGGTATCGGCCGGGCTTCCCGCTACTTTGCCGATTCCGACGACAGCGGCGAGACCTACTCCACGCTGGCGGCGGCCGGCGGCGCGAGCCTGCGGGTATTTGCCCCGCAGCTCGGCAAGAGCCGCGCGGAGATGCAGCTCGGCTGGGCCGGCGGTGAGCGCGGCTTCTCCCGCTTCTCATCGACCGCAAGCGGCACGGCCCGCCATTTCGCACCGATCACCGATCCCTCGCTTCTCCGTTTCACCCCACTCCTGCTATCGAACGTCGCGTTCGCGAAACTCGACTACTCCGTGCAGCCATTCGACACAGGAGCCGGACCGCGCGAGGGTGTTCGCACGGCCGTGTCCGTAGCCGGAGCTTACCGACCCTTCGAGGGAGCTGGGACCGTTGCCGGACTCTCCCCCGACGCCGAGACCGGCTATGTCGGCACCGAAGTCGGGACGACGGTCGAAGTTCGTCCGCTCTCAGATTTGAGATTTGCAATTGAAGGTGATATCTTCTTCCCGAGCGATTTACTCAAGAATGCGCGGGCCGTGAAAAATACTGACCCACAGGGGCAATTGATAGCCCGCATCGAGCTTTCGCTGTAATAGCGGAGGCGTAATCGGCCTGAAGGAGACTCTCGATGAAACGATACGTGTTTTATGTACTTCTCTTTGCACTCGCGCTACCGGCATTCGCGGCTCTCGAGGCCCGCATCGCCTCGGTGGACGGCACGGTGCGCGTTTCCGGCTCGACGGGCGGCTGGGAGCGTGCCGAGGAAGGCATGGTTCTCGGCGCCGGTGATCTCGTTGCGACGGGCTTTCGGGGACGCGCCGTCATAACAATCGGCCGCTCCGAGGTGGATGTGTCCCCGCTCTCTCAGGTCGCCATCGCTGAGCTCGCCGAACGCGAAGACGTTGATCAGGCCAGACTCTCGATGCCGTTCGGTAAGGTGAACGCTCGTGTTCGCAGCGCCGAGGACCGGCGCAGCGACTTCCGGGTGGTCAGTCCGGTCTCCACGGCGTCAGTGCGCGGGACCGACTTCGTGTACGACGGCATCAGTCTGCAGGTCACGGAGGGCGACGTTGCCATTGAAAACCTCATCGGGCAGACGCACAGCGTTCGCGCCGGCCAGGAAAGCCGCGCCTACGCGCACGAGCCGATCGTCTCGGTCGAGACCTATCTCACCGAGGAGGCGCTGCTTCAGTAAGAGCTGTTGCGTCCCCCGGGATCCATCACGCACCTGCGGCTGTCAGCCGAGCGCTGCGGCGATCCGGCCGGGGAAATCGGTGACGATGCCGTCCACCCCCGCGTCGGCGAGCCGCACCGCCGTCTCGGCGTCGTTCACCGTCCATACGAACACCTGCGTCCCCCTGCGCGCCGCCAGCGCGAGAAACCGCGGCGTGACGATATGCGCGCGGCCCCAGTGCTCGGGCACCATCAGAAAATCGGGGCGCCGGGGCATCAGAGGTTGCACACCCGAGACGGCGGCCGCAACCGTGCGGCGCACCTCCGTGGGGCAGGCACTTGCATGAGCGTCCGGCTCGAGTCGGCGAAAGCGGCGTGCGGTCCGGCATGAAAACGAGCCCACAACGGTTCGGTCTGCGCGCTCGAAGGACGTAACGAGTTCCGCGACGTCGTATGTCAGACGGGCATCAGCGGCCTTGATGTCGATGGATATCCACGCACGGGGATAGCGATCGAGCACCTCGCGCAGCGTGGGGATGCGGATGCCCTGGCCACGAAACGGAAAGCTGCGGCCGTCCTCGCTCCAGCGAAACCCGGCGTCGAGATCGGCGAGTTCCGCGGCTGAGTAACCAGAAACCGGGCCGCGGCCGTCACTCACGCGGTCGACTTCGGCATCGTGAATGACCACCGGGACGCCGTCGCTGGTGGCCCGGACGTCGAGCTCGAGAAACGAGCAGCCCAGTCCGACAGCGTGGTCGAACGCGGCCACCGTGTTCTCCGGTCGAACGCCCGCCCCGCCGCGGTGCGCAACGACGATCGCTGTTCCCATAGTGCGTACCCCCGCTACCTACTGCACACAAAAAACCCGACGCCGATGATGCGCCGGGTCAAATGGGCGGTACTGGATTTGAACCAGTGACATCCTGCTTGTAAGGCAGGCGCTCTCCCGCTGAGCTAACCGCCCGAGCGGTGGTGAAGCTATCACGCGCCCGCGGGGGTGTCAAGCTGACGAAACAAGACCTCCACCGCGCGTCGTCAGTAGGTGTAGCCGATCCGATGGATGCCGAACTCCCGGTGGCCGAGGCGCTCGGCGGCGGTTCGCGTCCCGGATGCCACCGCGAGAATCATGTCGTAGATCTCGCGCCCGACCGCCCCGACCTCAGCACCATCATCTATGATACGGCCCGCATTGACATCGATGTGCTCTCCCATGCTGCGAAAGGTGTCGCCGTTTCCAGTCACCTTGATGACCGGTGCCACGGGATTCCCGGTCGGCGTACCCCGACCGGTGGTGAACACGACGATCTGCGCTCCGCCGGCAACCATCGCGGTAATGGAGTCGATATCCTGTCCAGGGGTGTCCATGAAGTAGAGCCCGCCGCCCCGGGGGACGTGATCGGCATACTCGAGCACTCCGCGAACGGGGGCGCTCCCCGCCTTGTAGATGCACCCGAGCGACTTCTCCTCGATGGTGCTCAACCCGCCCGCGATGTTTCCCGGGGTCGGCTGGCTGCCGCGCAGATCGGCACCCGCCTCACGTGCCCGCTCTTCTGTTCGTGACACCACCTCGAGAATCCGGGAGGCAACGCCCTCGTCCACGGCGCGCCGGGCGAGGATGTGTTCCGCCCCGATGAGCTCGGTCGTCTCCGAGAGAATGGAGGTTCCGCCGGCGTCGATGAGCAGATCCGAAGCGACACCCACCGCCGGGTTCGACGCGATGCCGGAGGTGGGATCGGAGCCGCCGCACTCGAGGCCGAGGACGATATCGGAGGCCTCGCAGGGAACACGGTCGGTGCGCTCGAGCTCCGCGGCCATCTCCGCGGCAAGCCGTGCACCCTCGTCCACGGTGCCACGGGTACCGCCGTGGTGCTGAATGACGAGGGCGGCCACCCGCGTGCCCGCGGCCTCGAGCTCTTCACGGACGGCCTCGGCCTGGAGCCCCTCGCAGCCGAGGCCGACCACGAGGGCGGCTCCCACGTTCGGATTGGCCGCAAGCCCGACGAGGGTTCGAAGCGTCTGGCGGTAGTCGTCCCCCATCTGACAGCAGCCGTGCTGATGCGGAAGGGCGACCGCGCCGGGGACCTCCCCGGCGATGCGCACGGCGGCCTCTGAGGCGCAGACCGACGTCGGCAGGATCACGAGGTGATTGCGAAACCCGACGCGACCGTCGGCGCGTCTGTAGCCGGTAAGGCTCATCGCCGCCCCCTTCTGCTTCTGATGTTCTCGATGTGCACATGGGCACCGGCGGCGATGTCGGCCGTCGCCTCGCCGATCGTCTCTCCGTACTTCACGACCGCCTCACCGGCGGCGATCGGTCGCAGGGCGAGCTTGTGGTACTTCGGTACCGCCGTGGCCGCGACGATGGTCTCTCCGCCCGACACCTCCCGGGAGGCGGATACGGCGACGGTATCCTCGGCCTGTATCTCGTCGAGAACGGTAGCAACGTTATCAGAGACGTGGGCACGGAGGGCACGAAGCGCGCGGTTGTCCATCATCATGCCAAATTATACTCCTGCCCGTGCTATATGCGCAATTTCCCGGATGTTTCCACACCGACTCGCTGTATGCTATATTCGCCCCGGCGAGACCAATGAAGCTTAGAAAACTCAGGAACATCGGCATCATGGCACACATCGATGCCGGGAAAACTACGACTACCGAACGGATCCTCTTCTACACCGGCAAACGTCACCGCATCGGCGAGGTGGACGATGGCGACGCGACCATGGACTGGATGACACAGGAGCAGAACCGAGGCATCACCATCACCTCGGCGGCCACGACCTGCTTCTGGCGCGACCATCAGATAAACATCATCGACACGCCGGGACACGTGGACTTCACCGCGGAGGTGGAGCGCTCGTTGAGAGTGCTCGACGGTGCGGTGGCCATCTTCGACGCGGTCGGCGGCGTGGAGCCGCAGTCGGAAACGGTGTGGCACCAGGCGGATACCTACAATATTCCCCGTCTTGCTTACGTGAACAAGATGGACCGCATTGGAGCGGACTTCTTTGCCGTCGTCGAGGAGATGAAGGAGAAGCTGGGCGCCAACCCCGTCATCCTATCCATCCCGATCGGGAAGGAGCAGGGCTTCGAAGGCACGATCGATCTGCTCTCGATGCAGGAGCTGCACTGGGACCACGAAACCTTCGGCTCGGAAATGGGTACGGCACCTATCCGCGAGGAGTACCGCGAGACCGCGGAGGAATGGCGCGAGGCGATGATCGACGCGCTCAGCGCCTACTCCGACGAGCTCACCGAGCTCTACCTCGACGGCGCAGATATTCCCACCGACACCATCAACCACGTCATCCGCGAGAAGACGCTCGACCGGAGCATCGTGCCGACCTTCTGCGGGGCAAGCCTCAAGAACGTGGGAGTGCAACCGCTCCTCGATGCCGTAGTCAACTACCTGCCGGCCCCGGAAGAGCTCCCTCCCGAGGAAGGTATTCACGCAAAGAAGGAGCACAAGGTCCCCATCGAGCGCACCCCGGACGGCCCGCCGGTGGGACTGGTTTTCAAGATTCAATCCGAGCGCGAGGCAGGCGATCTGTGTTTCGTGCGCATGTACTCCGGTTCGGTGAAGGCGGGGACCACCGTCTATAATGCCGACAAAAAGAAGCGCGAGAGAGCGCACCGCCTGCTTCGCATGCACGCGAACCGCACGGAGGCCGTCGACAGCGTAGAGGCCGGCGATATCGCCGTATTCATCGGATTCAAGCACGCGCAGACCGGCGACACCATCGGGAGCGAGGGCTTCCCCGTCATCCTCGAGCGGATGCACTTCCCCGAGCCCGTCATTTCGGTGGCCATCGAGCCCGAGACCCTCTCGCAGCGAGACAAGCTCAAGGACGTGCTCACCATCCTCGCCAAGGAGGATCCCACCTTCTTCAGCTACGAAAACGAGGACACCGGCGAGCTCATCATCTCCGGCATGGGCGAGCTCCATCTCGACGTACTGGTCACTCGTATCATCGACGACTTCAAGGTCGGCGCGCGCGTCGGCCAGCCGCAGGTTACCTACCGCGAGACGATCACCCAGACGCTCGAGCACACCGAATCCTACCACCGCGTCCTCGGCGGCAAGGAGAACAACGCCGAGATCACGCTGCGGGTCCAGTCCCTCGACCGGGGAAGCGGAAACCACTTTACAAACGAAGTGTCGAAGAACGATCTCCCGGAGGAGCTCATCGACGCGGTACGACGCGGCGTTGAGGCGGCTTTCACCTCGGGAATCGTGTACGGCTATCCGGCCATCGACATCGGCGTGACGCTGGTGGGCGCCCGCTACGACGAGCTCACCTCGACACCCCTTGCCTTCGAGGCGGCGGGGTCCATGGGCTTCGACAACGCGTGCAGCGCCGCCGAGCCCGTTCTCCTCGAGCCCATCATGCGGGTGGACGTCATGTGCCCCGCAGATTTCCTCGGCGACGTCATCAACGGTATTACCATGCGTGGCGGCGTCGTGCAGGGCGTGGAGTCGCGGCCGGCTATGGAGCACATCCGTGCCGAAGCACCGCTCAAGCAGATGTTCGGATACTCCACCTCACTGCGAAGCATCACCCAGGGTCGCGGCAACTACGCGATGGAGTTCTCTCACTTCGCACAGGCCTCCGAGAAGCAGTCCGGGTAGCGCGCGAGCTTTGCTTGACAACGGGATAACGGCGCGCCTATAGTGGCGGTTAAAATACGATTAACCCGAGTCCTGCTCGCTTAAGGAGAAAGTTGATGAGCACATCTACGGATTCCATTCGCAACGTCGCCGTCGTCGGTCACGGCAGCACCGGTAAGACTGCGTTTGTCGAGCATCTGCTATTCACCGGAGGCACCATCTCGAAGCCCGAGACGGTCGAGTCCGGCAAGACCGTCAGCGATTACACCGAAGAGGAAATTGCGAACAAGCAATCCGTGCACGCCATCCTCAGCAACCTCCAGTGGAAGGACGGCAAGATAAACATCATGGACACGCCGGGCGCCTCCGACTTCGTCGGCGAGGTCGTGGCCGCACTGCGCGTCTGTGAGTCCGCCGCCGTCATGGTGGCCGCGCGCTCCGGAGTACAGATCGAGACCATCAAGATCTGGCGCCGGCTCGACGCGAGGAACAAGCCGCGCATCGTTTTCGTCAACAAGCTCGACGAGGATATGGCCGACTTTTCCAAGGCACTCGCCGACCTCAACGAGAAGTTCGACACGAGCTTCGTGCCGGTCACGATCCCGATGGGTACCGGCTCCGATTTTCAGGGCATCATCGATCTTGTCGAAATGAAGGCCTATCCCGTTCCCGGCGAGGGGGCGAAAGAAAAGGTCACAGACATTCCCGACGAGTTCAAGGAACAGGCCGAGGAGGCGCGCGCTGCGCTCGTCGAATCCGCCGCAGAGGGCGATGATGATCTGCTGACCAAGTACCTCGAAGAGGAAACCCTCACCGATGACGAGGTCAGAACCGGCCTCGCCGAGGGCATGGGCGACAACAAAATCGTACCCGTCGTCTGCGGGTCGGCAACGCTTACCGCCGGACTGGCCGCATTTCTCGACCTGCTCACCATCGCAGGCCCATCGCCTGCCCGCGTGACCGAGTCCAGCGTGAGCGAGGACGGCGCCGAGGACGAGTTTCCGATCGCCGCCGACGGCCCTCTGGCCGCCCTGTGCTTCAAGACCCGTATCGACCAGTTTTCCGGTAAGCTATCCTTCATCAAGGTAGTCGGCGGAAAGATTTCCCACGACAGCGAGCTCTACAACAGTCGCGAGGGGAAGAAAGAGAAGCTTTCGAAGGTCTACACCTGCCAGGGCAAGAAGATCGAGGAGACCCCGGAGCTCGTCGCCGGGGATATCGGCGTGCTGACCAAGATCACCTCCGCAAAGGTTAACGATACCCTCTCGAGCCCTGACCTCCCGCTGACGGTCAAGCCGCTTCAGCTGCCGCAGCCGGTTCACGCGGTCGCGATCGAGGTCTCCGACCGTAAGGCGGAAGACCGACTCGCGGAAATGCTTCATCGTGCACAGGAGGAGGACCTCACCTTCACTGTCGAGCAAAACGAGGAAACCAAGGAGACCGTCATCTCCGGCATGGGTGAGCTCCACCTCAACATGATCCTCGACAAGATCAAGCAGAGCCAGAAGATCGACGTCGAAACCAGGCTGCCCAAGGTCGCGTACCGGGAAACCATCCAGAAGTCCGCGGATGCAAGCTACCGCCACAAGAAGCAGTCCGGCGGCCACGGCCAGTTTGGCGAGGTTGTCATAAAGATCTTCCCGCTCGAACGGGGGGAGCAGTATTCATTCGAGAACCTCATTCGGGGCATGGCCGTATCAAAGGGCTACATCCCCGGTATCGAGAAGGGCCTTCAGGAGGGGATGAAGGAGGGCTTCGTCGCCGGCTATCCCGCCGTCGATATCGGCGTCCAGCTGCTCGACGGGAAGGAGCACCCGGTGGACTCCTCCGAGATGGCATTCAAGATGGCCGCGAAGGGCGCGCTGAAGGAGGCCGTGCAGAAGGCCAAGCCCACCCTGCTCGAGCCGGTGATGCACCTCGAGGTTTTCATCGAAGAGCAGTATCTCGGCGATGTACTCTCCGACCTCACCGCACGGCGTGGTCGTGTGCAGGGGCAGGAGCAGATCGGCGGCGGTTTCATCGTCATCAAGGCCCAGGTTCCGCAGGCGGAGCTTCTGCGCTACGCCATCGACCTGCGCTCCATCACCTCCGGCACCGGCGGCTTCGAGATGGAGTTTAGCCACTACGACCCGATTTCCGGGCGCATCGCCGACGAGGTTATCAAGCAGGCGGAGGCGGAGAAAGCGGAGGCCTGACGGTAGCGGCGTCGGCACCGGCGCCGCCCCCCGCCGGGCCGCGTGCCGCGCAGACCGCAGCGTCGGCGGCCGGCTACCGCCGCTCGGCCATCGGCACGTAGTCGCCCCGGCCCAGGATGTTCTTGTATGCCGGCCGCATGATGCGTCCGCCGCTGACGATCTCCTCGATGAGGTGGGCCGACCAGCCCGCCACGCGCGAGACGGCGAAGATCGGCACGTAAAGATCCCGCGGGATGTTCAGCATCTCGTATACGAGGCCGGAGTAAAAGTCGACGTTTGCGGAGATGGGCTCGGTGCGCCCTCGAACCTCGCGGAGCACTCCCGGGGTCAGCTCCTCCACACGCTCATAGAGGGCGAGCTGCTCCGTGTAGCCCTTCGCCGCGGCAAGCTCTCGTGCCTTTCCTTTCAGCAGCACCGCGCGCGGGTCCGACAATGTGTACACCGCATGGCCCATCCCGTAGATGAGACCGGTTCCGTCGCCCGCCTGCTTTTTGGCGATGCGGGTCAGGTAGGTCCCGATCTCCTCTTCATCATCCCACTTTCCGACCCCGTTCATGAGCTCTTCCATCATCGTGGCCACGCGGCCGCTCGCACCGCCGTGCTTCGGACCTTTGAGTGAGCCGCAGGCAGTCGCAATTGCGGAGTAGGTGTCCGTTCCGGCCGAGGAGACGACGTGCACCGAGAACGAGGAATTGTTGCCGCCGCCGTGCTCGGCGTGCAGCACGAGGGCGAGGTCGAGGGTTTCGGCCTCGAGCTTGGTGTAGTCCCGGTTGGGACGCACGAGCTGCAGGAGGTTCTCCGCGGTGGAGAGCTCCGGCTCCGGCGCGTGAATGTACAGGCTCTCGTTGTGATAGTAGTGACGCTTTGCCTGGTATCCGTAGGCGACCAGCGTCGGAAACCGTGCAATGAGATCGACGACCTGTCGAAGCACGTTTCGCACCGATGTATCCTCGGCGTTCTCGTCGTATGAGTAGGCGGCCAGAACCGAGCGGGCGAGCTTGTTCATGATGTCGGAGCTCGGGGCCCGCAGAATCATATCCTCGGTGAATCCATTCGGCAGTGTGCGCCCCGCGCCAAGCACGGCCCGAAAATCCGAGAGCTCGGTTTCACTCGGGAGCTCACCGAAGAGAAGAAGGTACGCAACCTCCTCGTAGCCGAAGCGCCCGTCCTTCTGGAATCCGTCGACGATGTCGGAGACATCAACCCCGCGGTAGGTCAGGCGTCCCTCGACGGGGATCTTCTCCAGCTCGTCGATGATGTATCCGTGCACATCGCCTATCTCGGTCAGGCCGATGAGCACGCCCGTTCCGTCTTCGTTTCGAAGACCGCGCTTGGTCTTGTAGCGCTTGTGCTCTTCCGGGCTGATGATGTTCTGGTTTCGCGCCAGCGGCGCATGTGTGTCGAGAAACTGAACGCTGTGCTCGCTCATTGTGACCCCTCGTCGGACTTTGGGTCAGACTACACCACGGTCGCGGTCTTCGTGAAGTACAGCTCGTGAATCCGATGGTCCTTCGCAAGGCCCTTCTCTTCGAAGGGCGTACGCGGCCGCCATTCCTGCCGCGGAGCGAATCCTTCGTAGCGATTCTCGAACTCCGCGGCCGACTCGAAGACCTCCAGCATCTGCCGGGCGTAGTCCTCCCAGTCGGTGGCCAGATAGACGTAGGCGCCGGGCCGCAACACGCGGGCGACAAACGGTGGAAAGGCGGGCTGCACGAGTCTGCGTTTGTGGTGACGCTTCTTCGGCCAGGGATCGGGGAAAAAGATGTGACATCCGTCGAAGGTCTCGTCGGCAATCATGTCCCGTATCACCTCGACCGCGTCGTGGTGCACGAGGCGGAGATTCGAGATCCCTCGCTTTTCGATCTGGCGCAGCGCCCGCGCGACACCGGGCTTGTGCACCTCCACGCCGAGGTAGTTCACCTCCGGGTTTCGCTCGGCGAGCTCGACCGTGGCGTATCCCATACCGAAGCCGATCTCGAGAATCAGGGGCGCCTCGGCTTGCTCGAACGCAGCGCGAACGTCCCGGCGTGAAGACTCATACGGAATGCAGTAAGTCGGGCAGAGCCGTCGGTAGGCCTCCCGCCGCTGGGGACTCATATTCGTGTTTCGAATGACGTAGGTCCGCACCTCACCCGGCGCGCGGGCGTCGTCCTTGGACATGAGACTATCCTCGTGATCCGTGAATGAATGCCTCGACTTCAGCGACCGTCTCCATCCCGAGCAGGGTCTGCGCCACGCGTTCCGCCTCTGCGATCGACTTATCCGGGAGGGAGCGCTTCATATCGGGAACCTGTGCCGGCTCCACACTGAAAACCCGGAAACCCACACCGAGAAAGAAATCGAGCATTGCCGGGTCGGCGGCGGCGTCTCCGCACATCGAAACGGGCGTCCCCTGCTCGGCTGCCGCACGCGAGATCCGCGCGAGGACCCGAAGCACAGCGGGGTGGTAGTCTTTGTACATGAACCCGATGCGCTCGTTGGTGCGATCCACGGCAAGCATGTACATCACCAGATCGTTGGTCCCGACCGAGAGAAAGTCCGCGTGGCGGCTCAGGCCCTCGATCGACTCCACCGCCGCCGGGAGCTCCACCATCGCGCCCAGAAGCGGCGTTTCGTTGTGCGGCACCCCCTCCTTCGATAGATCCGAGAGACAGCTGTCGAGGATCTCCCGGGAGGCGAGAAACTCATCTATGGAGGAGACTAACGGCAGCAGGATCTTCAGGGTGACGTCGCGGCCCGCGCGTAGCATGGCACGCAGCTGATCGCGAAACAGGTCCTCGTTACCGAGCGAGAAGCGGATGCCGCGGTAGCCGAGGAAGGGGTTGGACTCGGCAAGATCGGGCTGCGCGAGCACCTTGTCGCCGCCGATATCGAGCGTCCGAAGAACGGTGTCACGCTTTCCCATCGTGCCGATGACCCGGCGATAGATGCGGTACTGCTCGTCCTCGCTCGGAAAGTCGTTTCGCACCAGGAAGGGGAACTCACTGCGGTAGAGCCCGATGCTTTCCGCCTTGTACCGTCGCGCAGTCTTCACGTCATGCGAAATGTTGATATTGGCCTGGATCTCGATCCGTATGCCGTCTCGGGTGTGCGTCTCCGCGGGCAGAGTTTCGACATCGACCGGCTCACTGCGGGCGCGCAGATTCGCGGCAAATGCCTCCTGCACATCCTCGTCAGGCGATACGTAGATCGTGCCCTGGTAGGCGTCCACGATAAGCAGCGTCTCCTCCGGCAGCTGGAACACCCGCTCGTCACGGGTGAGCACCACCGGCAGGCCGAAGCTCCGCGCGAGAATGGAGATGTGAGCGGTAATTCCCCCGTCCATCAGGATGACGCCTTCGGCGTGCTGGGCGGCGATCTTCAGAAGCTCCGAGGGGAAGAGCTCGGAGGCTATGACGATCTGATTCCGGTAATCACCGGCCTCTTCATGGGCGCCGCTGAGGTTCCGAATAATGCGGTGGCCGAGATCCTTCACATCCTGCGTCTTCTCCTGCAGCCGGGTGTTTTCACTGGCTGCAAAGATGTCTACATATTCATTCACCACCTTCACCACCGCGGACTCCGGCTGCAAGCCCCCCTCGATTTCCCGCTGCATCCGGCCGAAGAACTCGTCATCGCGCAGCATGAGGAGGTGCGAGCTGAAAATGAGGGAGGCAACGTCGGAGTAGTCGTCCTCCACTTCGATCTGCAGCGCCTCGAGCTGCTCCTGGGAAAGCCTGAGCGCCCGGAGGAATCGGCTCAGCCCCTCCTCGCCGAACTCGTGTTCGTGCTCGAAGAGGCGGAACTGCGCGCCGCGTCGTCCGAAACTCACCGCTTCTCCGGTGCTGAGGCCGGTGGACACAGGCTTTCCGCGTATGACCGTGCCCTCGGGAAGGCGCTCGGCAGCCGTACGGGCCGTGCGCTCACCGTGAATCTCCATGAGGATTTCAACGTTCTCGAGCGTGGCGGCGAGCTGCGAGGCGATTGCCTGAATGGCCCGGGTGTCCTGTATGTCGAAGTAGTCGGGTTTTCCATGATGCAGCACCATGGCACCGATCCGGGTCAAGCCCCGTTTGATCGGCACCGCAAGCATCGACTCGTAGCGTTCTTCATCGATATTGGGAACGGGCTTGTAGTAGGGGCTTTCCTTGGATCGGCCCTCTCGAATGGGGCGAAGCTCTTTGAGCGCGGTGCCGGTAATGCCCTCACCGAGGTCGAGCTTGAGTTTGCCCACCGACTCTTGCTTGAGTCCGCGTGTGGCGCGAAGGACAAGGGTATCGGCGTTTTCGTCGTAGAGAAAAATGGAGCATGCATCGGCCTGCATATGCGTCGCAATGAGGCCGACGACGTCGGAGAGAAAGTCCTCGAGGCTGGTTTCCTTGCCGAACAGACTCGCGAGCTCGGCTACGCTCCATATCAGGTCGATGTTGTTCTTCTGCATAGGCATCAAGCACGGTCGGACGCTGTGTCGTATTGTAACACCGTTAGAGGAGCGACGAAAGTTTACTTCTGATGAACTCCGACTTCTCTTTGAGACCGACGGAGTCGGTTTCCATGCGGAGCACCTGCGGCCGGTTCGGATCGAGGCGCACCCTGCCGCCACCGGCCCTGATGAGCTCGAGGACGCGGTCCGGTGACACCACGGCGAGCTTCGAGAACTCGATTTCCACATTGCCCTTGCGTTCCTTGAGGCTCGAAACGTAGAGCTTCTTGCAGATGATGCGGATTTCGGCGAGTGACAGGAGGCTGTTCACCTCGTCCGGCAGCGGCCCGAAGCGGTCCTCGAGCTCACCCTGCACCGACTCGAGCTCCTCCTCGGTGCCGACCGATGCGATCTTCTTGTAGACTTCCATTTTCTCCACCGGCTCGTCGATGTACGTGTCGGGGATGTAGCCGGTGTACTCGAGCTCGAGATAGGGCTCGGGCGGCCCTTCCTCCTCGCTTTCCTCGAGCTCGCGGATGGCCTCGTCGAGGAGCTTGAGGTACATGTCGAATCCTACCGAGAGGATATCGCCCGACTGCTCGCGACCGAGCAGGTTCCCCGCCCCGCGCACCTCGAGGTCCTTGAGGGCAATCTTGAAGCCGGAGCCGAGCTCGGTGAAGTCGGAGATAACCTGGAGCCGTTTCATCGCGAGCTCCGAGAGCGCACGTTTCTCCGGATAGAAGAGATAGGCGTATGCGAGGCGCTCGGAGCGCCCCACCCGTCCGCGCAGCTGGTAGAGCTGGGAGATGCCGTACATGTCGGCGCGGTCGATGATGATGGTGTTGACGTTCGGTATATCGATGCCGTTCTCGATGATGGTGGTGGACACAAGCACGTGAAACCCGCCGTGAACGAAACGGTGCATGATGTCCTCGAGGTCGGTCGAGGTCATCTTTCCGTGCGCAGTCTCGATCATGACCTCCGGCAGGAGGCGCTGGAGGAAGAGCTTCACGTGGTCGAGGGTCTCCACGCGATTGTGGAGGTAGTAGACCTGCCCGCCACGTGAGACTTCCCGGCGCACCGCCTCTGCGACCTGTTCCTCGGAGAACTCCTGGATAAAGGTCTCTATCGGCCGCCGGTTGTGCGGCGGGGTGTTGAGTACCGACATGTCACGTATCTTCAGAAGCGACATGTGGAGCGTGCGCGGGATCGGGGTCGCTGTCAGGGTCAGGGAGTCTACCGAGGCCTTGAGCTCCTTGAGGCGCTCCTTGTCTTTCACACCGAAGCGCTGCTCCTCGTCGATGATGATGAGCCCGAGGTTTCGGAAGTTCACGTCTTTCTGCAGCATGCGGTGCGTGCCGACGAGGATATCCACCTCGCCCCTGTCTAGGAGCTCGATGGTGGCCCTCTGTATTTTCGTGGGCACGAAGCGCGAGAGCATCGCCGTCTGCACGGGAAACTTCTCCGTGCGTTCGCTGATCGTGTCGTAATGCTGCTCGACAAGGATGGTCGTGGGAGCGAGGAACGCCACCTGTTTGCCGGCAGTCACGGCTTTGAAGGCCGCTCGCATCGCCACCTCGGTCTTTCCGTAGCCGACATCTCCGCAGATCATGCGGTCCATCGGAACCGGGCGCTCCATGTCCTGCTTGACCTCCTCGATGCAACGCAGCTGGTCCTCGGTCTCCTCGTAGGGGAAGGAAGCCTCGAAGTCCATCTGCCACTCGGTGTCCTCGGTGAACGCAAACCCCCTCGCCTTCTGCCGTTTGGAATAGAGCTTCACGAGCCGCTCGGCAAGGTCCTCGACGCTCTGCTTGACCCTGCTCTTTCGCTTCTCCCAGGACTTCCCCCCGAGTCGATCGAGGCGGGGACTCTCTCCGCCGTGACCGATGTAGCGCTGTACGAGGTTCACCTGCTCGAGGGGGATGAACACCGACTCCTCGCCTGCGTACTCGAGCTGAATGTAGTCGCGCTCGTTCCCGGCCGCGCGCATGCGCTGTATGCCCTTGAAGCGGCCGATGCCGTAGTTCACGTGTACGACGTAATCGCCGGGGCTGAGCTCGACGAAGGTGTCGATCTCGCGGCTCTGCACCCGCTTGACCGACCGAGGTGTGCGCTTGCGCCGTCCGAAGATCTCGTTCTCCTCGATGACGCAGATCTTCAGGTCGCCCGAGCTGAATCCCTGGGAGATGGCATGAGGCAGCACCCGGGCACTGGTATTCGAGAGCATGTGGGAAATGCGCCTGGCCTGACTCTCGGTCTCGGCGAAGACGAAAATCTCGTACCCGGCCTCCTCGAGTCCGGAGAGCTCCTCCTTGAGAAAGTCCACATTCCCGAAAAATGACCGCGGCGGCGCGTAGGAAAACACCGCGTCCGCGCCGTCGGCCTGTTCCTGCAACACGTGGAAGCGGATTGCGGCGCTGCGGCGGGCCTCGAGAGACTCGAGGTCGAAGAGAATTCGTTCGGGGCGGGGCGGGTTTCCTTCACGCCTGGCTTTGCGATAGAGGCCGTCGTACTCCCGCTCGAGGGCGTCCGCCCCGGAAACAAGACGCTCGTAATCGGCGTAGATTACAACGCCGTACTCAGCGAGATAGTCGATAACGGCGGCCGACTCGTCGAAGGCGAGGGGATAGTAGAGCTCTTCCCCGACAATGCGACCCTTCTCCCGAAGCTCATCGGGGACTGCCCCGCCCCCCTCCGGTGTCTCCGGGAGCTCGGCGAGTTGTCGCTCGAGGACCGCGATGCGCTCCTCATCCCAGACGACCTCGCGCATCGGAATGATATCGACCTCGTCGACCTTCATGCTCGAGCTCTGGGTGAGCGGGTCGAAGAAGGTGATGCGCTCCACCTCGTCGAACTCGAAGACGATGCGCACCGGCTCATCGTGGCCGGCGAGGAATATGTCGAGCACCTCGCCGCGAAGGGCGTATTCGCCGTGAACCGAAACCCGCGGAACTCGGGAGTACCCGTAGCGCTCGAGGCGATCTGCGAGCTCGATAGGGTCGAAGCCGGCACCCCGTTTGACGCTGAAGAGCAGCGACCGGAGGTACGCCGGTGGGGGAACCGGTGTGGCGAGGGCGCGCAGCGGCACCACGTGCACCGCCCGTCGGCCGGCAAGCAGGTCGCCGAGGGCGCGGGTGCGGCGACCGAAGATGTCTGAATTGTGCGGTGTCGGACGATACGCGACCGTCTGCCACCACGGGAACGGATCCACCGCAACGCCGAGAAGCTCGAGGTCGCTCTCGAGGTGACGCGCCTCCTGCTCTGTCGGTACGGTTATGAAAAGGGGATGATGTGTCTGCTCGAAGAGCCGCGCGATGATGACGGCAAGAAAACTGCCCTTCGGCCCGACCACATCGATGGGAAAACTGCGGCCGCGAAACTTATGCGCGAGCGTTTTGAAGGGCGCATAGCCCTTGAGCCTGGAAGTTACCGCCTCTGTGAATAATGTTATCATGTATTATTCCGAAAATGTAATAAACTGAGCTGGAGATGCGTCTGTGAAGACCAAATTGCTCATCCTTGTAAGCATCATTTTATTCGCGGGAAGCAGTGCCGGATTTGCCCAGGACGTGGATCTATCCATCCGGTATTACGACAAGTCGATCTATTTCCCCGGTGACGACATCATTGTCAAAATGATGATCAGGAACGAGTCGCCCGACACCTACCGGTTCAGGCTGGCCGAGAACCGCATGTTTAACATCAATTTCGACGTGCGGACCCTTGCGAACATGCAACTCGACGCCTCCGAGGAATTTAGCAGGGAACGTGCCTCCAATCAACAGGTATTCTACCGGGAAGTAAGTCTCGCCCCCGGCGAGGAGTACGCGTTTACTGAGAACGTCGCCGAGTACGTGGATATTCCCGGCGCCGGCATGTACGTCATCAGCGCCCGCTTTTTTCCAGACCTCGTCACGAGCGACGGCTCCGCGGCGCTCGCCTCGGACAGGCTCATGCTCTCGGTGCGGCCCCCGGCGACCGGTATGGACGCGGCAGAGGCCGCCGTGGACGCGGAGACCGGCGAGATTCTCCGGCGCGTCGATATGCCGCCCGACGAGGTCGTCGACTACATGCTGACCGCCCGACAGCGGGGTCAGTGGAACCGCTTCCTTCTCTACCTCGACGTCGAGAGTCTTCTGCGCGCAAACCCCGCGCGCGAGCGTCGCTACCTGCGACTCTCGGAGGAAGACCGACGGCGGGAGGTGCAGGAGTTTCGCGAGCAACTGCAGCAGCAGACCGTCGAGGACACGATCAATGTGGTACCCGACAGTTACGAGATCGTCCGCACGAGCTATACGCCGACCGAAGGCCGGGTGGTCGCGGTGCTGCGATTCAGATACGATAACTTCACCGAGATCAAGGAATACACCTACTTCCTGCGACGCGAAAACGGCTACTGGGAGATCTACGACTACAACGTAACGAACGTGGGAACCGAATGAAGCTACTACTGATAACCGAGTCCGACGAGCTGCAGGATCGCATCGCGCGCGAGTTCCGTCCGCACCAGGTCGAAATCATTCAGTACTGGAGCCCTCTGAAAGGCATGGACAATCTCGACGAGGTTGAGCCCGATGTGGTGATTTTCAGTGCCGTTGACTTTCCGCGTCACTGGAAGACCTTTCTGATGTTCCTCAGAAACAGCTACGCGCGCGATCGCATCATCTTCGTCCTACTCGCGAGCGATTCATTTGACGCAGACGAGGCTTCCGCCGCCCAGCATCTCGGCGTGAACGCCGTAATCGACGCCTCGCTGCAGAGTCGCCAGGACCTCAATCGGCTCAGGGATATCATCATCCGCTACAAGCGCCTCGACGAGAGCCGCAGCGATTATCGGCACGCGCCCGATGAGCTCGACGACATCGACTTCCTGTTCTCCCACCCTCGGCACCTAAGGTTGATTCCGGGCACCGTCGAGGACATTTCCACCACCGGAATCCGCTTCTCACCGCATCGCCCGCAGCTCGTGCAGGACCTCGACACCGGAAGCCTGCTCACCTCCTGTTCACTGCGTGTCGGCGGTGACCACCTCACCGTGGACTGCACCGTCGTGCGAAACACCGAGAGCCTCGCTCTCAACTTCCAGCGAATCGACGAGACAGCGCAGCACCGCGTCGCGGAGTATCTCGAAAGCCACACGCAACGCGCCATCGATCACGCGAGCTCCTGAGTCGGCGGCCGGAGGGGCCGGCGCGGCCCGGGTCTCCGGCGGGGGGCCGGCGGCGGCCGGCGGAATCACTTCACACCGCCGCACGGCGGTATTACGTTTGAGATATAGCGATATGTCCGACTCAATCACAACAACAACGCCACAGGCCCGCTTCTACGAGAAGCGCCACGACGAAAAGGTCCGCTGCCGGCTCTGTCCCCATAACTGTGTCATCCCTGACGGCACGTTCGGCTTCTGCCAGGTTCGAAAGAACGAAGCCGGCGAGCTGGT
>CAZVXU010000024.1:0-15641 GCA_964631585.1 uncultured Spirochaetaceae bacterium
CCGGACCTCAATGCCGGAAACATCGGGTATAAGCTGGTGCAGCGACTCGGCGGGGCGGAGGCCTACGGCCCCTTCCTGCAGGGATTCGCGAAGCCGGTGAGCGATCTTTCCCGGGGGGCGAGCGTCGAGGACATCGTAAACACCGCGGCCGCCACGCTCTGCCAGGGATAACACAGGGACTGCATCATGAAAACGGTAATTTGCGGATACGGTCGAATGGGTCATGAGGTGGAGCGTGTGCTCGAGCGCCGCGGCCACGAGATCGTTGCCCGCATCGACCCGCAGTCGGAGGCGGCGGATCATGATCGGCCGAATGCGGGGAACCTCGCCGACGCGGACGTGATCATCGAGTTCGCAGACGGTGCCTCGGTTCTGAAAAACGCTCAGGCCTACGCCGAGGCAGCGGTACCCGCGGTGGTCGGGACGACCGGCTGGGAGGGCGAGTTCGACGCGGTTCGAAAGACCGTCACCGATGCGGGCATCGGCTACCTCATCGGCGCGAACTTCTCCATCGGCGCGAACCTCTTCATGAAGATCGTCACCGATGCGGCCCGCCTGGTGAATCGCATTCCCGACTACGATTTGCTCATCCACGAGGCGCACCACAGACACAAGAAAGACAGCCCGTCGGGCACGGCGCTCAAGCTGGCAACCAGAATCCTCGATCAGGTGGACCGCAAGGATACTCTGGTCACCGAGGTGCTCCATCGCGCGATCGAGGAGAACGAGTTGCAGGTATCGTCGGTGCGCGGGGGCAGCATCCCGGGCACGCACCGCCTCACCCTCGATTCGGAGGCCGATACCATCGAAATCAGCCATGTCGCCCGCAATCGCGGCGGCTTCGCGCTCGGCGCGGTCATGGCGGCGGAATGGGTCAGGGAGCGCAGCGGTTTTCTGACCGTGGACGACTTTCTCGCCGACCTACTCAGTTAAGCAAGGGGGATGACATGCTACAGGGCGTTTATACGGCGATGATTACGCCGTTCAATGACGACGAGTCCATAGACGAGGGGGCACTCCGCGCGCTCGTCGACTTTCAGATCGAGAAGGGCATCTCGGGCCTCGTGCCGATGGGCACTACCGGTGAGAGCCCGACCGTCGATCACCAGGAAAACCTCGAGGTCGTTCGCATCGTGGTCGAGCAGGCCGCGGGCCGCGTGCCGGTGATAGCAGGTACCGGATCGAACTCGACCCGGGAAGCAGTCGACATGACAGTACGTGCCCGCGACCTCGGCGCGACCGCTACCCTTCAGGTGGCCCCGTACTACAACAAGCCAAACCAGGAAGGCTTCTACCGCCACTTCACCACCGTTGCGGAGAAGGCCGAGCTTCCTGTGCTCGTCTACAACATTCCCGGCCGCACGGGAAAGAACATCGAGAACGATGCGATGCTCCGCATGGCCGAGCATCCGAAGATCATCGGTGTGAAGGAAGCGAGCGCCAGCATGCCGCAGGTGATGGATCTCGCTGCGCGAAAGCCTGCGGACTTCGTTATCCTTGCCGGCGACGACAACCTCGCCCTCCCCATCATGGCACTTGGCGGTGTTGGTATCGTTTCGGTTGCGAGCAACAGGTTTCCGGCCGAGGTGCAGGAGTTTGCCGCAAAGGCGATCTCCGGAGACCTTGCCGGCGCACGGAAAGACCACTACCGGATGCTGCCCTTCTTCAAGGCACTCTTTGCGGACACCAACCCGATTCCGATCAAGTACGCGATGGCACGTGGCGGGTACTGCAAGGAAGTCTATCGCCTGCCTCTCGTCGCGCCGTCCGACGCCGTGAAAAAGGTGGTCGACGACGCCCTCAAGGCTCTCGGAGCCCTGTAAGCCGCTCGGCGACGAGATTCGCCAGCCGCACAACCCGCTCCACCGCGAGCGTCTCACCGCGCACCGCCGGGTCTATCCCGGCGGCGGTGAGAAGTGCCGTTGCCTCCTCACGCGTGAGCGCCCGCCGGTGTCCTCGGACCACGAGGCCGGCCTGGGTAAGGCTGTTCACCACTGTCTTCCGCCGCGCGTGGAAAACGGCCCGGGTTACCGCGGTTAGTACAGCGGCGTCCGTGATGCCGGGCGCATCGGCGCGAGGGCGGAGCTCCACGAGGGCTGAGGCAACCTCGGGTCGCGGAAAGAAGGAGGACGGCTGTATGCGCATGCTCTTCGTCACCGAAAGCCGGGATTGCACGAGCACGGTAAACGCGGAGTAAGTGCGGGTACCCTGGCCGGCGACCATGCGATCGGCGACCTCATCCTGCACCATCACCAGAAACTGATCAGAGATGAAGCCGGCCTCAATAAAGGAGGCAATGATCACCGCCGCCGATGAATAGGGAAGGTTGCCGACGATCGACCGCGGCGGGGATTTCCGGCCCGCCCGCACCGGCCAGGTGGCGAGAACGTCGCCGGACACGATCTCCAGGTTTTCCCGTCCGCCGAACTCGTCGCGCAGCAGAGAGACCAGACCGTGATCGATCTCGAAGGCCGTAAGATCGACCTCACGGTCCAGGAGCAGCTCGGTGAGCGAGCCGACCCCCGGCCCGATCTCCCAAACCGTCTCCCCGGCCTGCGCCGCCACGCGCGAAACGATTGCCCGCCGCACGTTTCCGTCGACCAGAAAGTTCTGGCCCCAGCGCTTTTTCGGGGTGAGCCCGCGGGCGGAAAGCGCCTCGCTTACCTCACGCACTGAGTCCAGGTTCACAGCGGCCCCCACACGGCGTCGGGGTCCTCCACCGCAGCCACCCGCCTGCTGCAGGTTGGCGCCGAATCGAGCCGGAGACCGACCGCACCGAGGGCAACCACGAGAGCACCCCCGACGGGCGCCCATTCGCCGCCGGCATGGAACCCGGGCGCGCGGGAGAACAACTCTCCCGCAGATAGCAGTGCCCACTCGAGACCTGCGAGCGCAGCGGAGCCCGCGTCGACGATCAGCTCAGCTCCTGCAAGCACGGCAGCGGTCGCCGCCACGCTCACCCAGACGAAGAGCACTGCGAGCGGAGCCATCACCATCGTCGCAATCACACCGACGGGGCGCGCGACGCCGAACGCAGCAAGCAGAAGCGGCAGTGTGGCGAGTTGCGCGCCCAGGGACGCCGCAAGCGGACGCCGCAGGACGGCCGGGAGCACGGGCTGCAACCGGCGATCGAGTCTTCGCCCGATGATGAGAATACCGGCAAGGGCGGCGAAGGAGAGCTGAAACGACAGGCCGTCGACAGACGACGGCGCGGCGAAGGCGAGGGCGATAAAGCTCACTGCGAGAATACGCAGCGGATCGGGCCGCCGGCCGAGCGCCACCGCCGCCGTCGCGAGAGCGAACATGAGCGACGCGCGCGCGAGGGAAGCACGAAAACCCACAACGCCGAGGTAGATGCCAACGATGGCGAGGGCCGCAAAAAGGGCCCGCCGACGGCCGAGGAGCGGTGCGAGCAGAATCACCGACAGCGCGATGAGAATGCCGAGGTGCATACCGCTCAGCGCCAGAATATGCGCGGTGCCGCTTCGGCGAAAGACGTCTTCGGCGTAGGCGGGCGCACCGTCGGTGCGGCCGAGAAGCAGCGCCCGCGAAAGCCACGCCGACGGGCCGAGCTCGGACATCGCGCTCTCGACCCGCCGTGAAATGCGGCCGGTGGTTGCGTCGGCCATGCGAGCCAGGCTTCCCGCCCATCCCCGCTCAACGGCCGAGTCGGCGACAAGATAGTGCCCGTGCTCACCGGCGCTGAGGCGCCCCTCGACCCGGATCCTGCGGCCCCTCGCGGGCGGCCGCTGCAGACCGTAGACCGGAAGCTCGAGCCGCGCCCCGTATCTGCCGGAGGCGGTCTCGAGGTGGTCGAGGTCCACGGCCGCCGACCAGCCGCTCTTTTCAGCACGGGCGGGGCTGCGCACAGTCCCCTCAGCGACGCGCACCGTTGTCGGGGCCACCGGCAGATGTTGCCGCTCTTCGCCCACCCAGATACCGAGGCGGACACAGGCACCGACGAGCAGGCCCACGGCGAGGGCGGCAGAGAGCCAGCCGGCTCGTACGGAGCCTCCTGCGGGCGACGCTGCGCCTCCTGCGGCCGCCGCGCCGCCGCGGGCGTCGTCTTCCCTCTGCGGGGGCCACAATAAAGCCGCGCCGAGTGCCGCCGCGCCTGCTGCAGCCATGCCGATGACCGCCGGAGCACGTACGGTGAGATACAGTGCGACCGCGGCGCCGCATGCAGCGGCGCCGGGCAGGTTCGTGTCGACTATGTGGGTTCTGCCGGTCATGGGCGTTGAAACCGGCGGCGTTCCGTTTCGTGCACGGGACACGAGGAGAGGGCTGTGCTACTGCTGGATGGCAGCCATCGCCTCCTCGGCGGCAGTCTGCACCTGCGAGGGATAGCCCTCGAGGATCGAAGCATAGAAAAGCGGATTGTAGGCGACCGGATACCCGAGTTGTTCCAGGTTGCGAATGGTCGCCATCACAATGCGCGTATCGTAGGGGCGGTCGTTCTCTGTATAGCCGTTCAGCAGCTCGAGCAAGCGACTCAGCCTCTCGGCCGCCGCCTCCGTCCCCAAAGTGCCGAGCCCCGCGATGGCGTCGAGAACGCGCGCACGGGTCACCTGCCCGCGGTCGAACTCGAGAAAGGTCTGATTGAAGTGACTGATCATCGCGTCGGTCGCTTCGGAGTACTCGTTCTCGCTGATAACCTCTACGGCGAGAAACCGCACATCCCGAAGGGTGTCTTTTGTGCTGCGCCTTCGCGTCTCGGTGGCGAGGGCATCGCGGATAGCGGCGGCTGCTATTGCCGACTTCTGCTCCGCGGTGAGTTCGTCCTCATCCATGAGAAACTCGAGGGCCTGAAGCTTCTCCTCCGGCGAACGGTTTCCGAGGGACTGTGCCGCAAGCTGCACGATGTCTCCCTCCAGGGCGTACATGGCCTCCCGCGCCGCATCGGTGATGTTCGCCGAGTACTGCGCGAGCGCAGCCCCGAGCAGTGGCTCGAAAAAGGATTCGTCGGAAATCCGGGCCATGGCGTCTATCGCGGCACGGACCACCTGCGTGTTGGGGCGGGTGCCCCCGACCTGCAGGTTGTTCCGTACCGAGACCCAGTCGCGCAGCCACGTGATGGTGTCATCGTCACCGCCACCCACCGCACCGAAGGTTCGGAGAATGCCCACGCGCATGTCGGGCTCTCGATAGCTCTCGAAGACACGCCTGAGAGCTTCCAGCGCCTGGACGTTTCCCGACTCTCGCACGCCGACCGCGGTGATCTGCGCCATTTCGCGCATAGCGCCACTGTTCTCAACCTGCTCGGCGTTATTCTCGAGAAACTCGGCCGCCTCGAGATACAGCGGCCCCATCTCCTCGGCCGGCTGCTCCTGAGCCCGGCGCAGAACCTGGAGCTTAACATCCGGAGAACCCGACTCGAAGGCTTCGAGATAGGTCTGCAATGTCGAGGATTGCTGTGCGAAACCGCCGATCGAAATCAGCACCAACAGGAGAACTACTGCGAAACGTTTCATCGCCACTCTACCCCCTCGTTCATTACCCCATACTACCCGTTTCGGCCTGGGAATTCAACGAGCGCCCGTCAACCTGTGGCGGTGCGGCTCAGCAGCGAGCGGCGCTTGCTTTCCGCAAAGATGCCGTACACGTACGTGAGGATTTTGTTCTTCATCTGCGGACCGGGTGGAACGGCCTCGATATGCAGAACCGAAACGTTCTTGTTCTGCCTGTAATTCACGCCCTTGATCACCCCGGAGATCACCACTTGCTCTTCGTCCATCTCCGTCTGGATCTTCACCGGCAGCCCGGGCTTTGCCCGTCCACCGACAATAACAGCCGCCCCGTCCTCCGATATGTCGACCATCTTGCAGCGAAAGCCCCCGGTCGTCTCGTAGGCCTCGTCGGCCTGCTGTATCGATCGCAGCGGGAAGATCTGCCCCGCGGTATCGATCTGGGCTCTGACCGAGCTGCGCTTCTGCGTGCGGACGAGCTGATCCGAATGGGTGATGTGAAGGATCGGATAATTGCGGTCCATGTAGTCGCCGATGACCCGGGACTCAAAGTAGTACCCCGCATCGTCGGGGCGCCAGAAGTACACGCTGATCTTCTGCCCCTGCCAGCTGACCCCGAAGGGCAGCGGCTTGCCGCGGGGATAGGCGACCGCGAGGTACTTCCTCATGTTCTCGACTATTTTCGAGGTGTACGCCCCGCCGCCGGGAAAGGTGATCTTGATCGGTTGCTGAGCATCCATACTCCGGCTCGACTGTATGCCGAGCCTGTACTTGGGAAGGTTGAACTCCACGCGCTTACGAAAGTCGAAGAGCTTGTTGAGGAAATGAATCGAAGCCTCATCGTCACTCTTGTCGTTAGCCCGAAAACTGATGATGGTGCCGCGGATACAGCGGTCGAGGGTACGCTCAGACCAGAACAGGGAGGTAGGGTTTTTCAGACGATTCTCGACGGCGACACGCCGGAGCAGGTTGAGCTCGCGGAACTTGAATCCGTGTTCCTTGCCCCGCACGTAGAATTGGACCCATGGGAACCCGAATCCGCCGTTGCGCTGAATGTAGACAAGGAGCAGTCCGAACAGGACTGCAAAGATGGCAAGCACTATCCACATGCTGTTTCCAGGGCCTCCTCAGGCACGATCTCCCCGATCTAGATGTCGGCGGTTTCTCCCTGGAACCTGAACGGCGGGCCGACACGGTTTCCCTTTCCCGGACGGGAGAATATACTCCCACGTATGCATGGGAGTATATATAACGACAGGCGCCTCTGTAAAGAGATGCTTCTCCTCTTCGCCGTGTTTTTCCTTCCTGGTATCCTCTTTCAGCACGGAGGAATACGGCCTGACGCCTTCGACGCTGCAAGCTATCACCTGGCCATCATCGTGACGGCCCTTCCTCAGACACTGCTCATCGTGTACCTGCTCTGGATCCAACCCCAGGAGGACCTTTCGAGATTCGGGTTCCGCACCGTGGACTTCCCCGACCTGCTCGCCGCCATGGTGGCTACCCTCGGGATGTTCGCCCTGCTCACGGCCGCCGGCGCCCTCGTCCTACTCCTACCCGAGACAATGCAGGAGGCGGTCAGAACCGGATTCCGGTTTCGACTCACCAACGCGGCGGTTCTGCCCCTCGCACTGCTCTCCTCCCTTGCGATCGCGTACCGCGAGGAGGCCTTTTTCCGGGCCTATCTGCTGACACGCTTCGAGCAGCTTTCGCTGGGTCCCGTCGCGAGCGTCCTCCTCGGAGCGGCCGCGTTTTCGCTCGGCCACATATACCAGGGGTTCGGCGGCGCGCTCATCGCCTTCGTACTCGGCGTCTACCTCGGATGGATCTATCTCAAGCGGCGCAGCGTGCACGTCGTGGCCGTAGCGCATGCGCTCTACAACTTTGCGATCCTCGCGATCGGCCTGTTCGGTTTCGAGCTCTCCTGATAGCGGTTTCACTTGTGATCGGGGTTTCACTTGATTTATGGCCTCTACAGTGATACCCATAATGTAGAGATGCGTCTATATAGGAGCAGTTCAATGCGAATACGGACGATTACATACATCACGGTGCTGGCCCTCCTCGTCGCCCCCTCCCTGGCAGCCGGCGGCAACAGGGAACAGGCCGCCGAGAACCCTGCGCACGACGCCGGGGAAGCCGTGAAGGCGAGCGAGCTCTCCGATACCGAGCTCATCGCCCTCTTCGCGGAGCTCGGCCTTCAGACACCGAACGCCCCGGTCGACGCCGTCGACTTCGAGCTGCCGGTACTGTCCTCCGATACCCGACGAAGCCTCTCATCCTTCGAGGGAGATGTCATCCTCCTGAACTTCTGGGCAAGCTGGTGTCCACCGTGTATCGAAGAGATGCCCTCGATGCAGGCGCTCTACGAGCAGCTCGGCGGCGCGGGTTTCGAGATCGTCGCGGTGAACCTCCAGGAGGACCCCGCCAGGGTGCAGTCGTTCATAGACAAGAACGGCTACGACTTTCCCGTGCTCCTCGACCGCAGCGGGAGCGTCGCGCGGGAGTACGGCGTGCGCGGCATACCCACCTCCTACGTGGTCCACAGCGACGGCAGGCTGCTCGCGATGCTCGTCGGCCCCTACGAGTGGGACGGTGACGGCATCATGTCGGCTATCGAAAGCATAACCCAGTAGCCCGGGAGAGATATTCATGGCCGGTGATCTCAACGTATTCCTTGCACTTGCAGCAGGCGTTCTCTCTTTCCTCTCACCCTGCGTCCTGCCGCTCATCCCATCGTACATCTCCTTCATCGGGGGCGTGTCTTTGCAGGACCTGCAGGGTGAGGAGCCGCGGCGTGGTCCGGTGGTAGTTCGCACGCTCTTCTTCGTGCTCGGGTTCTCGATTATCTTCATCGTGCTCGGGATTGTGTTCAGCGGATCGGGATTTCTGCTCGGAGGGGCAACGCGGTTCATCAACTATGCGGCGGGCGCCGTGGTGATCCTGCTCGGTCTCAACGTGATATTCGACTTCTGGAAAGTACTGAACTTCGAGCGCCGGATGCACGTAACCTCCGCCCCGCGCGGCTACGTCGGCTCTGCACTGGTCGGCATGGCATTCGGGGCCGGCTGGACGCCCTGTATCGGTCCCATCCTCGCAGGGATCCTCTTTATGGCCGGGCAATCAGGCCAGGTCGCCCGTGGCGCGGTGCTACTCGGCGCGTTCTCCCTCGGTCTGGGAATCCCCTTCCTGCTTGCGAGCATTTTCTTCCCCGCCTTTCTCAGGTGGCTGCAGCGGGTCAAGCGGCACCTCAACACGATCAGGGTCGCGAGTGGCGTGTTCCTGGTGGGCATCGGCGTGCTCATCGCCATGGGCCGCCTGCAGACACTCAACGGCACCCTCATCAGCGCCGGCACCTCCCTCGGCGCGTGGGCCGACACAGAACCCGGCACCGCCCGCATCGTCCTCGGTCTCGCCGCCCTCGCGATCGCCGTCATTCCACCTGCCTGGGGGGTAGTGCGCCGGCTGCGGCACGGTGCGCTGCCATTGGTCGGACGGCCCGGCGCGGTCTTCGCCGGGCTCTTCGTGCTCATTGGGGCCCTGCAGCTCGCGGGCCTTCTCGACCTGGCTGAAGTACTGGAGCAGTGGCTGACGTTTCAGGGAATCTGACGCCGTGTGGCGCCGGCGATGGTGCCGCGACCTGCGGCCGCTGACATCACCCGCCGCGCACGTGGCCGTAGGCTTCGATGCGCTTGGCGCGGTCCTTGAGAAGGACGTCGCTGCGGCGGCGGCGAAGCCGCGCGTAAACCGCGAGCACGCGTTCTTTCATGCGCGACGCCACGAGGTCGGGGTCGTTGTGGGCACCACCCTCGGGCTCGGGAATCACCTCGTCGGCGATGCCGTAGGCCTTGAGGTCGTAGGCGGTCATCCTCATGAGTGACGCCGCCTGCTCCGCCTTTTTCGTGTCACGCAGCAGGATCGAGGCGAAACCCTCAGGCGAGATGACCGAGTAGACGGTGTTCTCGAGCATGATGAGGTAATCGCCAACGCCTATGCCGAGCGCACCACCGCTTCCCCCCTCACCGATGATCACGGCGATGACCGGGGTCTTGAGCACCGAAAACTCCTTGAGATTACGGGCGATCGCCTCACCGATGCCGCGCTCCTCGGCCGAGATACCGGGGTAGGCGCCCGGTGTATCGATGATCGACAGGACCGGCCGGCCGAACTTCTCCGCCTGGTGGGCGAGCCGCAGTGCCTTGCGATAGCCCTCGGGATGCGCCATCCCATAGTTACGGTGGAGATTCTCCTTCATGTTGCGGCCCTTCTGGTGGCCGATGAAGGTGAAGTGCGTTCCGCCGATTTCGGCGATGCCACCGACCATCGCGGGGTCGTCCGCGAAGGATCGATCCCCGTGGAGCTCGATGTATCGGTCGCTCATCATGTCGATGTACTCGATCGTGGTGGGGCGATCCTGGTGGCGGGCCAGCTGCACCCGGTCCCAGGCGCGCATGCCGCCGGCGGCAACCGACTCACCCTGCAGCTTCGATGCAAGCCGCGAGAGGTCCTCGCTTATATCGGGGCGCTCTTCGCCGGCCAGGGCTTTCAGCTCGTCTATCTTTCGGCGGATCTCGTCGGCTTTCATTACCGCTTGTACCTCGAACTGTCGATGAGAAACACCAGCGTGCTCTTGAGCTCATTCCGGGGCACGACCGCATCGACGAAGCCCTTTTCCTGCTGGAACTCCGAGCGCTGGAACCCATCGGGAAGTTTCTGCTTGATCGTGCCCTCGATGACCCGCGGGCCGGCGAAGCCGATGAGGGCTCCCGGCTCGGCCAGGGTGATGTCGCCGAGCATGGCAAAGGAGGCCGTTACACCGCCGGTGGTGGGATCGGTCAGCACCACGATCAGAGGCTGGCGTGCCTCGTCGAGCAGAGTCGCCGCCTGCGAGGTCTTCGCCATCTGCATCAGGCTGAAGATCCCTTCGTGCATGCGCGCCCCACCGGAGGCCGCAAAGAGCACCATGGGAAGCGAGCGCGCCGCGGCAAGACGCATCGCCCGGGCGATCTTCTCACCCACGACCGATCCCATGCTTCCGCCGAGGAACTTGAAGTTCATGATCGCCATCATGAACTTGCGTCCGTCGATACGCCCGATACCCGTCTGGACGGCCTCCCGAGCGCCGGCTTTCTGCTGAGCGCTTTGCACTTTCTCCTCGTAACCGGGAAACTCGATGGGATTCTCCGGTACGAGGTCCCCATATATCTCGTCGAACACGCCGTCGTCACACAGGAGGCGAATGCGCTCGGTGGGCTCTATGCGAAAATGGTGGCCGCAGCCGGGGCACACATACAGGTTTCGGACCAGTTCCTCTTCCTCAATGTGTGAGCTACAGGACGGACAGGCGTGCTTCTTCTTGACGTACGATCTGTCGTCGAGCGCGAGATCATGTCGTTTTCTGATCGTCTTCGGTGGAATCACACGCTGAACGATCTCTCGGATGGTGATCGGCATCAGGCTACCTCCTCCATGATGGAGGCGAGAAGCCCCGTCCCGAACTCTCCACCCCGGAAGGTCTTGTGACCGATGATCCGCTTCTGTATGTCGAGATTCGTCGGCACACCTTCAAGGACGAACTCGGAGAGGGCGCGGTCCATGCGACGTATTCCCTCTTCTCGATTGTCGCCGTAACAGATGATCTTTGCAATGAGCGCGTCGTAATTCGGCGGCACGAAGTACCCGTTGTAGAGAAAACTGTCGACTCGCACGCCGTAGCCGCCCGGCGGCAGGTAGTTTGTCACCCGGCCCGGCGCCCGTGCATTTATGCGAACCTCGATGGCATAGCCACGCAGGGTGATGTCGTCCTGGTTGAGTCCGAGGTTCTCGCCCGCTGCCACGCGGATCTGATCGCGGACGATGTCCACGCCGGTTACGAGCTCCGAGACGGGGTGCTCGACCTGAACCCGGGCGTTTACCTCCATGAAGAAGTACTCATCGCCCACCACCAGGAACTCGATAGTACCCGCGCCCACGTATCCGAGGCTCTTGAACAGGCGTATGGCATCGTTTCCCATGGAGGCTCGCATCTCCGGTGTCACCACCGGCGAGGGGCTTTCCTCGACGAGTTTCTGGTGCTTCTCCTGGACCGAGCAATCACGCTCGCCGAGATGGACCACGTTTCCGTGGCTGTCGGCGAGGATCTGAAGCTCCACGTGCCGCGGATCCTCGAGGTACTTCTCGAGATAGACCGTGCCGTCGGAGAAGGCACTCTCCGCCTCGGAAGCGGCCATCTTTAGCGTCCGCTCGAACTCTCCGGCTTCTCGCACGATGCGCATGCCCTTCCCGCCACCGCCCGCGGCCGCCTTAATGATGACGGGGAACCCCATCTCTTCTGCCGACTCGAGCGCGGCTTCCGCGTCCTCGACACTTCCGACGCTTCCCGGGATCACCGGGACCCCGTTCTCCCTGGCCGTCTTCTTCGCCTGGACCTTGTCCCCGAGGAGACCAATCGTCTCCGGCTTCGGCCCGATGAAGATGATGCCCGCGTCGGTGACTTCCTGAGCGAACGCCGCATTCTCCGACAGAAACCCCACTCCCGGATGAATCGCGTCGCACCGGGTGAGCACGGCGGCGGAGATCAGGCTCTGCTTGTTGAGGTAACTGTCCCGGGCCGGCGCGGGACCCACCCGGATTGCGCTGTCCGCCATGCGAACCGCCAGCGAGTCTTCATCGGCTGAGGAATAGGCAACCACCGAGCGGATACCCATTTCCCGGCAGGCCCGCACGATGCGGACCGCGATCTCGCCACGGTTGGCGATCAGGATGGAATTGATCATAGGCGTTTGACTTCGAAAATGGGCGTCCCGTACTCTACCATTTCCCCGTTCTGAACGAGGATACGCACGATTTCGACGTCGAACTCGGCCTCCAGCTCATTCATGACCTTCATCGCCTCGAGGACACAGAGCACATCACCGGTCGCAACCCGGGTGCCCTCGTCCACGAAGGGAGGAGCATCGGGTGCCGGCGACCGATAGAAGGTCGCAACTATGGGAGATGTGATGTACTCGATGTCTTCCGCACCGGCTCCGCTGCCATCGACGTCGCCCCCCCCCGCGTGGGACGACTGGGCCGAGGCCGCGGGCTGGCCGGCGGCGGGTTGCACCGGCTGCTGCGGGGCCGCCGGCGCGGGCGTTTGATCCTCACCGCCCCGTTTGAGCACCACGGAGCTGTCCTCGGTCTTGATGCGAAGCTCGGTCAGGGAGCTGTCTTCAAATTTATCAACCAGTTCAAACAGATCCTTCAGTTCCATAGCGAACCTCCGGTGAAACACCGTCCGGTACAGTTAAGTAGGATCGACCTTATCACGCGCCGTTTCGCGGTGTCAACGCGGATTCGGTCGTTGACCGAGAGCGCCGGATATAGTAGTCTTGGGGACCTTACATCGGCTCTCGAAGGTGAGGAGTATGGACATGAGCGAGATCACCGAGTTGCTGCCCCACAGGCCGCCCTTTCTCTACGTCGACCGCATCGAATCGGCCGACGACGAGCGCATCGTCGGCTACAAGACCTTCTCCAAGGACGAATACTTCTTCCGGGGCCACTTCCCCGAGTACGCTGTAGTCCCCGGTGTGATCCTCGTGGAAAGCATGGCACAATGCGGCGGCGCGGGCGTTCGCGAGCTCGGCAAGCTCGGCGAGGCACTCTTCTTTCTTGCCACCGTCGAGAAGGCAAAGTTCCGCCGCCAGGTTCGCCCCGACGAGACCATTCGTATGGAAATCGAGAACCTGAAGGTAAGCACCCGCATGCTCAAGCAGCGCGGCACGGCATATGTCGGTGATGAGGTCGCCGCCGAGGCCGAGTGGCTGTGCCTGGTGGGAGCTGCACCGGCGTAAGGAGGATATGATACGCCATGGCACGTAACCAGGAAACCGTACCCAAGAGAACCAAACAGAGAGTCGACGCCTTCGGCGAGACTGCGGTGTACTACGCCAAGGACGAGAGCGGCGAGTTCCAGCCAACGACGTACCGGGAGTTCTGGGACGCCGTGGAGCGTCTCGGAAGCGCCTTCCTCGAGCTCGGCGTCGAGCGCGGGGAGCACGTGGGCATCATCAGCGACAACCGCAGCGAGTGGCTCGTGACCGATCTCGCCCTGCTATCGATCGGTGCAGTCGACGTTCCGCGCGGCTCCGACGCGATGGCCGGAGAGATATCCTACATACTGAACCATGCGGACTGTCGCACGACCATCGCCGAGAACGCCGCGCAGGTGCGAAAGCTCGTCGAACGCCGCGAGGAGATGCCGAAGCTCGAGCGCGTCATCATGTACGACTATGAGGAGAGCGCGGCGTCCTCGCTCTCCGATACGGGACTCGAGGTGCTCGACTTCGCGGAGCTTGAGAAACGCGGTTCCAAAGCCTTCGAGGCCGACCCGTCCCACTTCGAGACTGCAATGTCGGAGGGCAAGACCGACGACATCGCTACCATCATCTATACATCAGGCACGACCGGCGAGCCCAAGGGCGCAATGCTCACCCATCGGGCCTTCCTGTTTCAGATGGATCGGGTGAAGGACCGACTCTACCTCGACGAAAGCGACATCTTCCTGAGCGTACTACCCATCTGGCACTCCTTCGAGCGGGCGGTCGAGTACATCATCATCGAGTATGCTGCAGCTATCGCCTATTCCAAGCCCATCGGAAAGGTGATGCTCGACGACATGGCGAGGATCCGGCCGACATGGATGACCTCCGTCCCCCGGATATGGGAGGGCATACAGGGTGCGGTATACCGTAACGTCAAGAAGCAGAGCCCCCTGAAGCAGTCGCTCTTTTACTTCTTCGTCGGCGTCGGGCAGACGTTCGCTCTGATGCGGAACATGTTTCGAGGCTTTCTGCCGCAGTTCCAGCTCAGATCGATCTGGGTTGATCGTATTGTGAGCTTCGTGCCGCTGGTGCTGCTCTTTCCGCTGAAGATGCTCGGAGACGTGCTCGTCTTCAAATCACTCAAGGAGAAGCTCGGCGGACGATTCGTCGCCGGCGTCTGCGGCGGCGGCGCACTGCCGCCCCATGTGGACAACTTCTTCCAGGCGGCGGGTATCAAGCTCCTAGAGGGCTACGGGCTCACCGAGACCGCGCCGGTGCTCGCGGTCCGGAAGCAGGACACGCCCATTCCCGGCACGGTCGGCACGCTCCTCGACGACATTGAGTACAGGGTCATTACCGAGGATGGCCAGGAAGTAGGCCCCGGGCACCGCGGCACCCTCTACGTGCGAAGTGACCAGGTGATGGAAGGCTACTACAAGAAGCCCGAGGAAACCGCGAAGGTCCTCAGTGAGGACGGATGGCTGAACACGGGAGACGTCGCCATGTTCACCCACCGCGGCGCATGCAGGATCCTCGGCCGCACCAAGGATACCATCGTCCTCCGCGGTGGCGAGAACGTCGAGCCGACACCCATCGAGGACAAGCTCGTGCAGTCGGAGTATATCGAGCAGGCGATGGTCGTCGGTCAGGATCAGAAGTTCCTCGCCGCGCTCATCGTTCCCAACACCGAGAAGATGGAAGAGTTTGCGCGGGTGAACAAAGTCGATTACATCGAGACCGAGGAGCTCATCGAGCATCCGGAGTTCCAGGAGGTGATTCGCATGGAAATCGACTCCCTCATCAACGCGAAGGCCGGCTTCAAGCTCTTCGAGCATGTCTACAGGTTCAAGCTCCTCGCGAAGCCCTTCGAGGTCGGCGACGAGATGACGAACACTATGAAGATCAAGCGTCCCGTGGTATATAAGAAGTACCACCGGGAAATAGAGGACCTGTTCAAGACCTGATGAATGATTACACCCGGCGCCTGACGGGACTGCTGCAGAGCCGCCCCGCGGTCGTGGTGCAGAACAGACTGATGTCTGCCGCAGACCGCGACGTTGCGCTATCCATGCTTTACATGAGCGATGCAGAACGGGGCCGTATCCTCGAGAAGGTGTCGCCGGCCAAACAACGCAGGATCGTCGAGGAGCTCGAGCTCCACGAACACCTGCAGATCACCTCGGCCCAATATGAGGCTGCCATCACGAGCGTCATCGACGCCCTCGCTTCTGATTCGCTGCAGTCGAAAATGAAAAGCTACATTCGCCCCCGACGGCCGGCGCCCCGCCGGGCGTAGCGCTGCGGCGCGCCGGTCACGGTCGCGCTTACCCCTCTGCCTGACGGATGAACGCGTCGCGATACCCCATAGCCC
>CAZVXU010000024.1:15741-23667 GCA_964631585.1 uncultured Spirochaetaceae bacterium
GGTCGCGCTTACCCCTCTGCCTGACGGATGAACGCGTCGCGATACCCCATAGCCCGCACGAAATACAGTACGCTTCCCCGCTCATCTTCGTTTAGCGGGCCCACCAGAACCCGGTAGAGTGTCCGCTCCTCGCCGCCGTCGGCGAGGACTTCGGTGGGGTACTGCGACCGCAGTTGTTCCACGGCGTCTCGTGCGCTTCCGGCAGTGGAATAGGCGCCGACCTGGAGATAGTAGCGGCTGCGGTCGAGGCTGCGCACGAGGGGCAACTCTTCCGCCGGCTCGGCCTCGGGCTCCTCTTCGACGGCGAGCTCTGCGGGTGCCGGCTCCGCCGGCTTCTCCGGCGGTCGGGCCTCCGCGGGCTCGAGGGTGACCACGGCGTCCTCGGGCACCTCGGCGCGCCTCTCATCCTCCGGCCGTATGGCCGGTGGCAGGGACTCCTCGGCCGTATCCTCGGCCACCGCAGACGGTTCCTCGGCGCCGGGGAGATCGGCGCTCACGTCCTCGAGCGGCGGGGCGAGCCGACCGAGATACTCGGCGGCAGGTAGCTCTCCGGCCAGCTCCGGGGGCGGATCCGGGACGCGGGCAACGCGATCGCCGAAGTCGAGCTCCTCATCCGATCTCGACGGCGTCGCGAGAAAGGTCGCAACCCCGTCTTCGCGCGGCGGTGGGAATCGGTCTCTGCCGGGGAAACGGTCGCGAACTACCCGCAACGCCTCCTCGACCTCGTTGCGCTCGGAGGGCGGCCCGACTGCAGGTGCGGGCGCAGGGACCGTCTCCACCGGGGCGGGAGGTTCCGCACGACCGATCTCCGGGGCACGTCGCGGGTCGGCAAGGCGGGTAGCCGTGGTCCCGACGCCACCGCCGACACCGCTCCTGGCTCGAGGGGCGGGTTCGGCGCGCCGCTCTACGGTCCCCTCGGCGATGACCGCCGGGCCCCGGGCAGGCTCGGGTTCGGGTTCGGGTTCCGGCTCGGGTGCTTCCTCGGTCTCCTCGTCGGCGCGGGCGAGCGGGGCGGGATAGAGCTCCTCCTCGCCCAGGGTCGCGGCGGGATTGACGTCGGGATCGCGAGAGAGGGCCCGCTCGGCGCCCGGACGAACGACGCCGGCGGCAGCAGCGGTCGGACGGGCCTGCACCCGCGCAGACTCGCCCCGTTGAACGCCGAGCTCGCGGGCCGCGTCGCTGGAAAGCACGAGAAAAATACCGGGCTGATCGACACGCTTTGCAACGATCACGTCGACCGTCTCACCGGTCTCGAAATTCGTCACCTCTATGATCTGATTCTGCGGAAAACTGTTTGAAGCAGCGTAGAACCCCTCGTCGGGAAACTCTCCGAACCCACCGACCACCGCGTTACCTTCCCAGGTGGACTGGGCATACGCGGATAGAACGGCACCAAGCAGGAGAACAAGCAGTATCCGGATATGTCGTTTCATAACGAGGACTCCTCACTCAATCTTCGGTATAAACAGCGACGTACTGAAACCGCGGCTACCACGCCGAAAGCAGCTCGGTCGCGACGCGGCGACCGAGCGCCGCCGAGCGACTACCGCGCTCGCTGCCCCTTGAGCCAAACTCAAATGGCGCCGAGCGGGTACCAGCGGCGATGCGCTCACCGGTTCCGACCTCCCAGAGCTCGTACTCCACCTGCAGCGGCCGCACCGATGAATCGCCGTCACGCTCGAACAGGAGGGCAAGCTGCACTACATAGGAGGCGCCGCCCTCCCGTGCCGCCGCACGGACGGTATAGCGTCTCTGTATGTCGGCGCCGTCGAAGTGCTCGTAGTCGCCGAGGTTGAACACGATGTGCCCGGCATCGAAGAAGGTTTCCATGATCCCGTCTTCGACGGCGGTCAGCTGGTATCGCGAGGCAGCGAGATAGCCCTCGTCGGAGAAGCCGCTCTCGTCGCGCACCGACACCATCACCGTCTCGGCAAAGCCGAATGCGGCCACGATGACTAACAGGCTCAGGACACAAATTACGCGCAATCTCACAAGTCTGCCTCCGTGCAGATATAGTCTCTTTCACATCTTCGGCGGCGACAAGGCTTCGGTTGAGGTGAGAGCGGTTTTCGTCGTAGAATGCGGGAGCGCATGCGCGATACCGACGCCGATGAAATACTACGTGGTGCAGGTCGAGACAGGGAATGAGCACAAATTCGTTCGGATCGCCTCGCAGCGGCTTAGCGAGGACGCTCGCCGCGTGGTCTGGCCCCGGCGCCGGTTAAACATACGGCGCGCCGGCAGAACACGCGAGGAGCTTGCCGCCATATTCCCCGGGTACGTGTTCGTCGAAACCGAGGAGCTCACCGCCCAGGACTACTGGGCGATCCGCCGGGCCCCGGGGTTCTTTCGCTTTCTCAAGAGCAACCACAACGTGCAGCCTCTCAGCGAGCAGGACCAGAGGCTCCTTGTACACTTTCTGTCCTTTGGCGAGGTCGTCGACAAGTCGAAGGTTGTTTTCGGCGAAAACCAGCGCATCGAAGTCCTCGAAGGTCCCCTGAAAGGGCTTGAAGGACGGATCGTAAAGGTCGACAAACGAAAAGGGAGGGCAAAGGTGAAACTCGACATGTATGATGAGTCCTTCCTCGTGGACTTCGGCTTCGAATCCATGCAACGACTGCCCGGGCAGAACGCGGACGCACAGAAGGCATGACAGCTACTCGCAGAAATCGTATCTACATAATCGGCGCCGGGCTTGCCGGGATCTCCATTGCCCACGACATCAGGCAGAAGGGATTCCCGGCGGAGATCGTGGCGTTTCTCGATGACGACCGGGATAAAATCGGCACGCGCATCGACGGCGTGCCCGTTCTCGGCCCCATCGAAGCAGCGGCAACACTCGTGGAGAAGCGACCGGCGGATGAGGCCCTCATCGCCATCCCCAGTGCTTCCCACGAAAAACTCAGGTCGATCTACGCCGTCCTCGAGCGAGCCGGATTCTCCCGCATCCGCATCCTTCCGAGCATCTCCCAGATGATGGAGGGAGACGCACACTTCATTCAGACACGGGAAGTCGACCCGCAGGACCTCCTCGGTCGCACCCCGGCGAAGATCGGCCTCAAGGAGAGCCTCTCTTACCTCCGCGGAAGACGCGTCCTCATCACCGGCGCCGGCGGCAGTATCGGAAGCGAGCTCTCGCGGCAACTCCTCTCCGGAGGTGCCGAGCGCCTCTATCTCTTCGGGCATGGCGAGAACAGCATCTACGAGATCGATCGTGAGCTGCACCTGCTGCAGGAAGAGGGTGTGGGCGAGCACGCCACCATCGTCCCGGTGATCGGAGAGATACAGGACCGGGACTTCGTTCACTTCATTTTAGATCGCCTCAAAGCCGACGTCATCTTTCACACCGCAGCCTACAAGCACGTGCCCATGGTGGAGGCCAATCCCGTCGTTGCGGTAAAGAACAACGTCTTCGGCACGCACAATCTGCTCGACGGGGCGAAGGCGGCCGGCACGGAGCGCTTCGTGCTCGTTTCCACCGACAAGGTCGTCGAACCGGTAAGCATGTACGGCGCGTCGAAGCGCATCGCGGAGGAGCTCGTGCTCTCCCAGCCCAACGGGAAGCAGCAGTATATGGTGGTACGCTTCGGAAACGTCCTCGGCTCCCGTGGCAGCATCCTGCCCCTGTTTCAGAAGCAGATAGCGAAGGGCGGGCCGATCACAATCACGAGCCCCGCAGCGAAACGCTTTTTCATGACGATTCCGGAGGCGGCTTCCCTGGTTCTCAAAGCCGGAGGCGTGGGCAGCGGCGGCAATCTCTACCTCCTCGACATGGGAGATCCGATCATGATCAAGGAGCTCGCCGAGCAGCTGGTCCGTTTTTACGGCTACGAGCCGGGCGAGGACATCCCCTTCAGCTACATCGGGATGCGGCCGGGGGAAAAGGAAGAGGAGTCGCTCTACGCCCCGGATGAGCACCCGGTAGATACCGAGTTTCCGCGGATCAAGCAGATCATTCGCGCTCACCGAAACGGGCACGGACTCTCCGATCTGCTCGAGAGCCTTGCACCGGTGTGCTTTCTCGACCGCAGCGCCCCGGATCAGTACCGTAACCGTCGGGAGCTTCGCCGCATTCTCTCGGAGTATGTCCCGACGCTGAAGATACCCGAGCATGAGCCCCAGTACTGACTTCATTCCCTTCTCAAAACCGGATATCGGCCCTGCCGAGGAGGCTGCGGCCCTGCGCGTGCTCCGGAGCGGCTGGCTCACCACAGCCGGTGAGGCCCGTGCCTTCGAGGCCGAGTTCGCCGAGGCGGCAGGAAAAGCGCACGCACTGGCGGTGAGCTCGGCCACCGGAGGGCTGCACCTCGCCCTCGAAGCTGTCGGGGTAGGCCCCGGCGACCTGGTTGCCATGAGCCCCTATACCTTCGCGGCGACCGCGGAGATCGTGCGATACCTCGGAGCCCATCCCCTTTTCGTAGACATAGAGGAGGAGGGGTTCAACATCGACCCGATGCGCCTCGAGGCGGCCATTACCGCCGCCCAGGCTGACTTCGGCGGCAACGCCGGAAGAAAGGCTCCCGGCCCGCCTCCGGGGCCCGTCCGCGCGGTCGTACCGGTGCATGTCGCGGGCCGGCCCTGCGACATGCCGCTCATCCAGGAGATAGCCACGCGCGCGGGTGCCGCGGTAATCTCGGACGCAGCCCATACCCTCCTCACCGCCGACGGCACCCCCGTCGGAACGGAGGGCGATGCCGCGGTATTCTCGTTCTACGCCACCAAGCCCATCACCACCGGCGAGGGAGGTATGGTGGTCACCGACCGCGCCGACCTCGCCGAGCGCATGCGGCTCATGCGACTCCACGGCATCGATCGCGACGTATGGGACCGCTACACATCGCAACAGGCGGGGTGGGCCTACGCCGTCACCGAGGCCGGCTTCAAGTACAACATGCCCGATCTCGCCGCGGCGATCGGAAGGGTGCAGCTCGAGAAGGCGGGCGCCATGCAGGCCCGACGGCGCGAGATTGCCGAGCGCTACCGTGCGGGGCTCAGCGACCTCGAATGGATTACACTGCCGCCCGATCACCCCCTGCACTGCTATCATCTGTTCATACTGCAACTCGACCTCGAGCGTCTCGCGATCGATCGCGACGGACTCATCACCGAGCTGCGCGAGGCGGGAGTCGGCACCTCCGTTCACTTTATTCCGCTCCACGTGATGCCCTACTATCGCAGGCTCTATGGTTACACCGAGGGGAGTTTTCCGGTATCATGGAGCAGGTTCGCCCGCGCGGTGAGCCTGCCGATCTATTCCGGCCTCACCGACGAGCAGGTGAACCGGGTAATCCGCGCTCTGCGCGCCCTCGGCGAGCGATACTCCCGGATAGCGCCATGACACAGGAATTCGTCACGGATATGGCTCTCCCCGACATGCTCCACTGCATCACCGTTCGCGCACGGTTTCCACGGGGGCGCTTGCTCGGGATTCGCACCCCGGAGCTTCCGCGGGAGATACGCATGGTGACCGCTGCCGATATCCCCGGCAGCAATGTCGTGACCATCGGTGACACCACCCTGCCGCTGCTTGCCGACGACTATGTGTCGTATCACGGAGAGCCCGTTGCCCTGCTTGTCGGCCCGGAGCTCGAAGACCTCGCCGTGCTGGTCGAGGATATCGAGCTCGACTACGAGCGCGACGCGCCCGTGTTCGAGCCCGACGCCGACGACGTCGACCATCGGGCGGCCCACCGGGAGCTCAGCCGCGGCGACACCTCCGGCGAGCTCGCAAACGCCTATCAGGTTGTGCAGGGAGAGTACCGCACCGGCCCCCAGGAACACATGTACAGCGAGCCTCTCGCCGCAGTCGCAAGCTGGGAGGAAAGTCTACTCGCAGTCTACACGGCCACGCAGTGGGTTCACGATGTCCACAAGACCTGCAGGACGGTGCTCGGAGGCAGGCATCGGATTGCCGTACGCGCGACCGCCCTCGGCGAGCACCTCGACGGCAAATTGTGGCATCCCTCGCTGGTCGCCGCGCGGGCAGCCCTGGCCGCGCACGTAACCGGGCGCAGTGTCCGCCTGTCCTACTCCGCGCCCGAAGACTTCCTCTACACGTCGAAACGGGCCCCGATGTTCGCCTCCTACTCGGCCGGACTCGATGCGGAAGGCAACCTGCAGTGCCTGCAGATCAGGCTCGTATTCAACCTGGGCGCCTACCCAATGTTCGCCCGGGAAATCGTCGACCGTGCGAGCCAGGCAGCGACCGGCGAGTATCGTTGCGCGCACGTCACGGTACGCGCGACGGCCCTGCAGAGCAATCTGCCGCCGCTGAACGCCCACGTGGGGCTCGCTACATCCCAGGTGCTCTTTGCGCTGGAGTCACACGTTGCGCGAATTGCGGAGCTTGCGCAGGTTCCTCCCCACGTTTGGAAACGGGCCAATCTTCTGACCCGTGGGGACCAGTCGATCCACGGCATCATGCTGCCGCGCTCGGTGGACGCCGCCGGTCTTCTCGAGGATGTGGTCGGGCGCTCGGACTTCTCGCGAAAGCATGCGGCATACGAGCTGCAGAAGAAGCGCCGGACCGACTTCGAGGCCTTGGAGAATCCCTCCCGCGGAATCGGTCTGGCTTTCGCATCTCAGGGCTCAGGGTTCATAGGGGCCGGAGAGCGCGAGTACGCGTCGAAGGTGCGGGTGAGACTGGAGACAGACGGCTCGGTGCATCTCAGCTGCCCGGTCATGAACACCGACCGCCCGCTCGCACGATACTGGCGCAGTATGGCGGCGGAGATACTGGCCATAGAGCCCGACCACGTCAGCTTTGACCCGATGGACTCTACGGTCGTCCCGGATACGGGGCCGCTCTTTCTCTCCCGTCACGTCGCCGTAATAACGCGGGCGGTGGAAAGCTGTTGCAACGCCGTAGCCAAGAAGCGGTTTCGTACATCCCTGCCGATCGAGGCAACGCGTTCCTACCGTCTGCCGCGGTCGCAGCGGTGGAACGAGGAGACTCTCCGAGGGCGGCCGTTCATCGAGCAGGCCTACGGAACCGCCGTTGTGGAGGTAGATGTGGATCCCATGACGCTCGCCGTGCGGGTACGGGCGATATGGATGAGTGTTGACGGCGGGCACATCATCGACCGGGCTGCGGCCGAGCAGTCCACCGAGCGAGGCATATTCCAGGCGCTCGGGTGGTCGGCCGGTGAGCAGATCGAGTATACCGACGGTACGATCCGTACCGGAGACTACGAGCGCTACGGGCCGGACGCGCGGGCTCAGAATCCCAGCCTGTCCATCGCTTTTCTGCAGGTCGATCCCAAGGACCCGCCGCGGGGAATCGGCGAACTCGCCTTCAGCTGTGTCCCGGCCGCCTACGCGGCCGCCGTCAGCCAGGCGACCGGCAACTATCTGGACCGTCTGCCTGTGACACCGGCCCTGCTCGATGCATATTTGGAGACATCATGAAGTGTAGCTTCATCCTCAACGGTGACGATGTATCGGTGCAGACGCCCCCTTCCACCCTGCTCATAGACATCATCCGTGACGATCTGGGACTCAAGGCAAGTCGCGCGGGCTGCCTGCAGGGAGAGTGCGGATTCTGCACGGTGCTACTGGACAGCTCCCTGACGCTCGCATGCATGGTGCCGGCCTTTCGTGCTCACAGGACCGAGGTAATAACCATTGAGGGGTTCGAGCAGACGGATGATTACGGGGATATCGAGCGGGGATTCGCGGATGCGGGGTTCGAGCCCTGTGGCTTCTGCCGCGCAGGACGGGTGCTGACGACCCACGCCGTGCTCCTGGCCAATGCCACGCCCACCGAAAACGAGCTCCGAAGGGCGGGAGCATCGATCCGCTGCAGATGCAGCTCCACCTCGCGATTCATAGACGGCATGCGCAACGCCGCGCAGCAACGAAGGGAGCGGGAGAATGCCCTCAAAGGCGAAACCGGTCTACGTATACTACCCGGATAACCTGGGCGAG
>CAZVXU010000025.1:0-23352 GCA_964631585.1 uncultured Spirochaetaceae bacterium
CCCCGGCGCACGAGCTGTTCCTCCAGATGTGCATAGTAGAGCATGATGTCGCGTTGCTCATCACGCAGGACGATGACGTTCCCCCCGCGGTCACGGCGGCCGACGCGCGTCACCGTGGCATCGCCGGTTGCGAGCACGGGCGTGCCGCGCGGAGCGAAGATGTCCACGCCGTGGTGGATACGTCGTCCGCCGTCGCGGTCGTCGCCGAAGAAGCTCCAGATATCCGCGGCCGAGGCCTCCTCAACTGGAAACGCAAGCGCGGCCCCGGTGGTGATCCGCATTTCGAAGCGACCGCCGCGCAGGAGCTCGGGCTGAAGGCGCAGCAGGTAGTACTCGTTGGATCGTGCCTCGAAGGCAATGAGGTCTTCGCCGTCGGGACGACTCGCGACGAGCTCGGGCTCCTCGTCTTCGTCCTCCGGAGCGCGAAACACATCGGCAAAGTAGCGGTCGTGCTCGGCGTCTATGACGATCTCCACTCGCCGACCCCGAGAGACCGGAAACCGATACCCCACGGCGCCGGGATCGCGCGGATCCAGAAACACCACCTCGGCCGCCGGCGGATCAACGGCCGCGGGGCGCTCCATCGCGCTGCGCTCCGCCTCGATCCAGGCCTCCCCCATTTCGGTGGACTCCAGATCGAGGCGCGTGAGTGCCTCGCGGTAATTCGCGTGAGACTCGGTCGGCGAAAACTCCTCCTCGACAACCTCCT
Source organism: uncultured Spirochaetaceae bacterium (assembly GCA_964631585.1). Lineage (GTDB taxonomy): Bacteria > Spirochaetota > Spirochaetia > DSM-27196 > PWMO01 > JAAAOH01. The sequence continues at coordinate 710 of CAZVXU010000025.1, forward strand.
TGGCACAGGAGCTTATCACAATGGCAACAAGAGCCGCGAATACGACCGACCGGGTAAGCTTCATAGGCGGAAAGATATCAAGACGCACGGGTGGTTGGCCACAGTCCGGCCGAGCTCGGCGATTGATCTCGCCCATCGCGGTTGAGTCTCCGGCCATCAGACACCGCTAGTAGGGATACCCGATCGCAAGATTGAGCACGATGTTTTCCCGGCGCCACGATTGATCCGTCGGATCGATGTCTCCCGCCACCCAGCGCTCACCCTCCGGTAGCCAGGGCTGTCGCAAGGGTATGGCGGCGTCGAGCCGGAGCACCACCAGCGAGGGATCGAGACGCAGCCCGAAGCCGCCGCCGAGGGCCAGCTGCTCGAACGCCCGCCCGGCTTCGAACACCCCTGACTCCTCCGCGCCGTCGCGATCGAACGTCCAGATGTTCCCCGCATCCGCGAAAACTGCGCCCTTGAGCATGCCGGCGATCGGGAACCGGTACTCCAGGGCGGCCTCGAGGCGGATATCTCCGGTGCGCTCGATCGCAGGGCCGCCGTCGGATTCCGGGGCGAGAGCCCCCGGGCCAATGGTTCTGCGCTGGAAGGCGCGAATGCTGTTGGTTCCACCGACCGAAAACTGCAGGGGACGCGGCAACACCGCGGAGTTCCCGAACGCGTACCCGGCTCCGGCGAGCACGCGTGCCGCCAGCGTGCTCTCTTCGGTGACGGGTATAAAGTAGCGAACATCTCCGTCCACGCGGGCGAACTGGGAGTACAAACGTCCCAACACCTGGCGCGGATTATCGGCGTCGGGGTACTCTCCGTCGATCGCGGCGTATCCGGCCGATATGAGATTACCCGCCAGGTCCACATCCACGTTGACCACGGTGCTGTTTCGCCGTCTCGGTTCGCCTCGGTCGTTGTAGAGGTACTCATACGATCCGCCGAGGACAAGCTGCTCCTCGAAACCACGCTGCAGCGCCGGGTTCCGGTCGAGAAGCTCTGAGAACTCCGAGCTGAACTCGCCCGGACGCACGAAGGTTGTCTCGAGGGGACGAAGTTGGTGCCGCACCGTCTCTCTCGGACTCCACTTGTATCCGAATGAGCCTTTGACCTGATCGAGCCTGTAGAGGTCGACGCGTGTAACCGAGCTGACTCCGGTGCTGAGCTCGGTCTGCGGCATGACCGGCCCGTCCCAGTCCATGCGGCGGGCAGGCGGCGCCACGATTCCGGGTATCGCCAGGCTCACATCGGCACCGACATCCCAGGAATCGACGGTTGCCGAGCCGCTCCCCAGCTCCGTTTCCAGCGCAGAGCGAAGATCCACGCGTAGCTGCTCCGCGCCACCGAATGTGTTGCGATCGCGGTAACCGAGCTCGACTCCCGGGCCGGCGAAGTCGTCCGATCTCGTTACCATCCGCACTTCACCGGAAACGAGCTTCTCGCGCTCGGGGGTCAGATACACGAAGGCGTGGAGAGCCTCACCGTCGCCCACGTACTCGTAGCGTATGTTTGCGAAGCGGAACACACCGAGGCTCATGAGACGACTGATGGTCTCCTGGTGGCGGCTGCGGCTGTAGCGATCGCCCGGTCGCAGCAGGATCGCGCTCGTTACGACGTCGGGACGCAGGCGCCGCTCGTCGCCCACGTACCGGAAACGCGGCTCGATCTCGATACCCTCGGTTTCGACCGCCGGCTCCCGTGTCCCGAACTGGTAATCGGCGTAGACCGTGATCGCCTCGATGCGATGTCGTCGACGGGCCCGGTCGGGTGTTTCGGGCTTGAGGACCAGCTCGAGGTCGACGGTGCGCGCGTCGTGATCTCTGCGGACGTTGAACAGAAGGTAGTCGGGGCTGAAGGCATAAAAGCCCTCGTTCTTGAGCGCACGGTCAATGCGGACCCGTTGCTCCCGGAAGGTCGCAAGCTCGTAGCGGTCGCCGGCCTGAAGCAACGAGTCGCGGTCTGCTGCCCGTATCGCCCTCATGAGCTCACCGTCTCCACGCGCTCGGCTGATCGAGCCGATCCGGAAGGGCACACCGGCACGCACCTCGTATGTCAGCCCCGCACGCCGCTCCCTCTCCCGGATATCGTACTCGACCTCGGCATCGAAGTACCCGTGATTGTGCAGCCATGCACGCAGTCGGGCTGCGTTCTCCTCCGGCGAGACCTCCTCGAACAGGACCGGTAATTCCGCAAAACGCTCGTAAAACCGGGCACGCAGTCCCTCCTCGTCAGGCTCCTCGAAGCGGTGGTACACCCACACCCGAGGTCGCATAAATCCGAGGAACGTGGAGTTCGGACCTGGGCGCACAACCTCCTCGAGCTGCGACTCGGTTGCCCGCCGCGAGCGCGCCGGCTCGGGCGACTCGAGCTCGACCTCCGCCCCGGTGTACAATCGCTCATCTTCATCGAGAAAGCGAAGCGTGGTACACCCGGAGAACGTGAGCACGGCGGCAACGCCGAGCACGAGGAGTTTTACGGTACCTCCGGCTTTCACTGCCCCTCCCGCCTTCACTGTCACTCCCCTTCGCCTTCATCGACGTGATCGCCCGCCTCGGACCGGGAGCGGAAAAGCCGATCGAACATCCGGGTGAACATGAATGAGAGCCCGGTTGCGGTTGACGACCCTTCCAGCGGACCCCGGTAATCACGCTCGCGGAACCCTCGCACGCGGTATCGCCCATCCGGGGTGAGAAGGTACTCGATCGACACGTCCCCCGGTATATCGCTTGGACTGCTCTCCCGGCTGTAGCGGCCCTCAACATCAATCTGCCCGCCGAATCGCAGAATCAGCCGATCGTCGAGCAGCCGCTGACTGAGCTCCACGCCGATCTCGGTGCGTCCTTCAGGGCCCTCGGGACCGTACTGCTCGTAGGACTCGACGTCGAATGTAAGATCGGCTCCGGGGAGGATTCGACGCGACAGAGCGTTTAGCTGGTAGGTCAGCAGCCGGCTTGCGCTGCGGCGAGCGCCCAGACCGGCAACGGACGACTCGTCGACCTGGGAGATGTCCTCGGCAATGAATTGATTGAGAACGATCAGAGAGAAGGCCTGCGCGTTTCGCCGTGACTCCTGCTCGTTGATTTCCAGTATGGCCGCATAGGGAAGACCTCCCATGGCACTTCGCTGCGGGGGCGGCATATCGAGGGAGAACTCGATTTCCGGCTCACGAAGTGTCCCGTCCATGGACAGAACCACATGGAACGGAAGCTCGCCGGCCGATACGACGCGCTCATCCGCGACCCCGCGTGACGAGAGCAACGGAGAAACCGAAGCTCTGACCGTGTAGAGAGCCCGGACGTCGAGCGCAGCATCGAGGGGATCGCCGCTCCACACGACGGCGCTTCCGGGGGCAATCCGAAATTCCCGCCTCGCCACGTTGTAGAACGATAGCACGTAGCTGCCCTCCTCTACCGCATAGCGGCCGGTCAGGCTCAGTGTGCCGGACGGATCTATCCCGAGGGTCAGCTCCCCGCCGCCGCGCATTCTCAGGCGGTCCCCGCTGTCGGGGTCGACCACCACCTCGACCGAGGTCGCGGGATCGATCCGCAACGCGGCGCTCACGTCCACGCCCCGGAAGACCGTCTGCGCGTCAAGCTCCGGCGCATCGGTCTCTCCCTCATCCGAGACGTCGGTAAATCGCACAACTCCCGCGGCGTCGGCCACTGCGCCGTCGGGATCACTCAGCACGACGGTGAGAGCGCTGCCCGCCCGCAGGCCGACGGTGCCGGACGCCCGCGGTTGGAGAGGGCTGCCGGTAAGCTGCAGATCACTCTCGACGATCAGCCTGCCGTGGAAACGACGCCGGCGCTCCGGCGCGGTATCGAGCAACATGAACCGATCGCTCGTCACGTTGAGGTCGAACGCCACTGTAGGCGTCGGCCCGGTCGGGTCGTCCGTCGTGGAAATCGTCCCGGTCACCTCGGCCGGGTTGCCGGCGCGGTCGCGGATCCTAAAGCCCGAAAACCGTGCAACCCCGTCTCGAACCACGATCGACTCCCTCCCGATCGAGAACGAGGTTCCCAGCTCGGCGACGCGGAACCCGGTGTCTCGAAACGAGAGCTCCCCGTCGAGCCGGGGCGACGACACCGGACCACGCGCGGCGAGGCTCCCGACGAGGTGCCCTCGCGTGTCCGATATCTCCTCCGGCATGTGCTCCGAGAGATAGTCAAGGTCGAAGCGATGAAGCTCCGCGAGGAGGTCGATTTCGCGCGCGGCGAAACGGTACTCTCCGTCCATCGTTGCGCTGAATGTGTCCTCATGCGACAGGCTCAGGCTCACGATCCGTACACTCTCGTCGTCGATTGCAATCGAGTGGTTTCCCGATACCCGTACGGGAACAGAGCGCACCCGCACTACCCCGGGCGCGATGCGCACGAGCGTTTGGTCTTCCTCGATGCTCGCGCGAGCGCCGATGCGCAGCAGCTCGGCGCCGTCCTCGTCGTCTAGCTCGAGAAAAGCGGAGGCGCCGCCACCGCGCACGGCCCCCCGTAGCATGACCCGCCCCAGATGCGGAAGAGGCATTCCCTGCCCGATAACCCCCTCCGCTGCGACGGTGTAGCTCAAAGCAGCGGACGAGCCTACGAATCTCGCCTTCAAGTCGGCGGCACCATACCCGTCAACCACGATTCTTTCGATCTCGAGGCGTCCATTGAGCCGGTCTCGCGCCCCGTCGAGGGTAATGCCCGCGGTGAACGGTGAGAGCTCATCGAGGCGCGGGATCAGCGGAACGAGGACGGCCGGGGATTCCGGCGCCTCCACGTGAATTTCGATCATGCCCGGCACGCGTTCCGTTGCCGGCCGTCGGGCCAGGGCCGGCGCAGACAGAACGAAACGGTCGAGTTGTTCCGCCGCGGTGATGAAGGGAAGATCGGAGACGAAACTCATGCGCAGGATGTCCGAGTCGACCGACAGACGCGATGCGCGCTCGGTACCGGCGGCCTCGATGCTGAGTCGCTCGAGCCCATGAACACGGTCGGGACCTTGAAGGCGCACCCCAGTCAGGTCGACGGCCGCCTCCAGCTGCGTCAGTGACGCAAAGGAAATGTCGAAACCTGCGTTCCCGGAGACCTCTACCCCGACATCAGAAAGCCCGAGCCCCTGCAGGGCGACATCGGCGAGCTGCAAGGCGCCGCGGTACCGCGGCACCGCACCCCCGCGCTCGATTGAGCCGGAAAGGTGCGCCTCGCCTGCGGAGCTGTCGGCGGAAAGCTCGGCGTGCAGGGCCGAGCGCGACCCGGACAGCGACCCCCGGATCCGTACCCATGCAAGCGGTATGGCCGGTTGCTGAAACTCGAGCTCCAGCTGCTCGACGGCGAGCTCGTAGTCCAGCTCCGCGCGGTCGGCGAGTCCCCGGACGCGGCCCTCGGCCATCAGGTGGGCCACATCCCCCACCGAGACGTCGATCGAGTGCAGGCGGATATCGTCCACGGAGCCCGCGGCCGAAGCCGCGACATAGATGCCTGTTCCCCCCGGCAGCTCCGCGATCGCTTCTCTGACCCGCGCCGGAAACAGCGGCAGGAGCCGGTCGACCGCGTCCGACTCGAGGGAGGCCTCTTCGAGGGAGAGCTCGACCACCGTGTTCGCGTCGAGCGGCGGAAACACGCCGCCCGCGCCGGCGGCGCCGGCGGCGCCGTCTACGCTTTCGTCGCCCGATTCCATCCGGCCGGTGAGCCGCAGGTTACCTGCCGGGCTGAGAACCAGCAGGCGCTCCACCTCCAACTCCCGGGGAGTCACCCTCACCGAGAGCTCGCCATGGTCGATTTCCACGCCGTTGAGGCTATCCACGGCGAGCTGCCCCAATCGAAGGCTGAGCTCGCTCTGCGAGAACGCCGCGCTTTCCACCGAGAGCGACACGCCGTCTGCATGTATCGCTCCCGACGCATCCGCAGTAAGAGTCAGCTCCAGATCCCCGTCGAAAACAGCCACATTCGTGAGCTCGACCGACCACGGTGTCCGCTCGGTTAGCTCCGCGGTTTCGGCCGGCGCTGTCGCCGCCGGGGACAACGACCGGGCGAAACTGCCCAGGTTCAAGCCTCCGTCGTCTTCACGGCGCACATTCAACTCGAAGCCGGAGAGGCTGAGGTTCTCGAGTTCCACCCTGCGTTTCAGCAAAGCACGGAAGTTGATGGAGCCCTTCCCACGCTCGATTGCCGTCAGCGGAGCCCCGTCCGGCCCGGATACACTGAGTTTTGAGAACCGGAACACCCCGGATGGTCGCACGTAGACGGTACCGACCGTAATCTCCGTTCCGGATCGTTCGGAGAGGCCCGCCAATACGCGTTCCGCAATACGCGTCTGAACCCATGGATGGAGTGCCGACAACAGCAGTGTGACGACAAGAAACAGCACGAGAAGGACGAAGAGGCCTGCACGAGCAGCGAATTTACCGACGGTTGAGGTCCGCAATGAGCTTCAGCCCCGAAAGCGTCAACCAGGGGTCGACTTCCTGGATCTGCGGGATGTGCTCGGAGAGGGCGCCGGAGAGGCCGCCGGTAGCGATGACGGCGCTGTTGCCGCCGAGCTCTGCGTCCATGCGGGAGATCAGCTTCTCGGCGAGGCCGGTGTAGCCGATGACGATGCCCGACTGGAGGGCATGGACGGTGTTCTCGCCGATGGTGCGCGGCGGGGGCTCGAGGCTCACCTGCGGGAGCTGTGCAGTGCCGCCGGAGAGAGAGCGCATGGCCGTGTTCAGCCCCGGAGCGAAGGCGGCGCCGAGGAAACGCCCCTCGCCGGTCACCGCAACGAAGGTCAGCGCGGTACCGAAGTCCACGATGATGCAGTTCTTCTGAAAGCGCTCATAGGCGGCGCAGGCATTGGCAATCAGGTCGGCGCCGACCTCTTCGGGGTGGGGCGTGTCGATGGTCACGTTGAGCTTCACGTAGGGGGTGACGAGGAGCACCGGCGCCTCGGTGATCCGGCCGATCGCCTCCTGGAAGGTGTCGCTGAGGGCCGGGACGACGCTGCTCACGACCACGCGGGAGATGCTCTCCGGGTCGATTCCGTGCTCCCGGAACAGGCCGAGGAAGGTCAGCACGTATTCATCGGGCATCTTCTCCGGGGCCGACTGTATCCGGAAGTGGTCCTCGTAGGAGTCACCGTTGTGAAGCCCGAGGACGGCGTTGGTATTCCCGATGTCGATCGCAAGCAGCATAGGCGCCTACCGTGTCTGAAAGATGGCGCTCACCGAGCGGTCATAGTGCACCCGGTTGATGGTTCGGCAGAAGATTTCCGAGAGGCAACGCACGTGGAAGAACGGCAGGTCCTCGAACTCCTGTGTCTGCGGAATGGAATTGGTGACCATCACGCTCTTGAGGTTGTAATTATCGTGGAGCTCCTGCAGACGCTCGGCGGTTTTCGGAAGACAGAGGTTGTGGGACGCGCCCATGTGGACCTCCTCGATGCCCTTCTCCTCGACGAGCTTCTGCACGAGCTCGAACATCGTGCCGGCGCTTGCGACCATGTCGTCGAGCACGATGGCGATCTTCTTCTTTCTGAAGTCCCCGATGATATCTGTAATGACCGCCTCTTCCGCCTGGGGGCGATACTTCGACGCGATAGCCGAGTTTACATCGAGACGCCGGCTGAAATGCAGGATCATCTTCGTGGCGCCTGCGTCGGGTGCGACGGCTATGACGTCGGAGCGGCCGCGGAACTGCTCGTATTCGGAGGCGAACATCTGCAGCGGATCCAGCATGTTGACCGGCATGTCCGCATAGAATCCGTGAATCTGCGTGGAGTGAGGGTTCCATGCGACGACCCGATCGATCCCCGCGGCTTTAGAGAGGTCGGACATGAGTTTTGCGGTGGTCGGCTCGCGCTGGAACTTCGTCGGCTTGTCCTGCCTGGCATAGGCCAGATACGGCAGGATAACGGTGATGCGATTGGCTCCATGCTCGCGGAAGGCGCGGGCGGCAATCAGCATCGCGAGGTAGTTGTTGTTGATGCTCCCGCCGCCCGGTGGGGCAAGGAGTGCCTGGAAGAGAAAAACATCCGCACCACCGACGTGCCCCGGAAGTCGCACTCCCGTCTCGGTGTCGGTGAACTCTCGATCTATATCCTCAAAGAAGTCGATATCCGCCTCACTGCCATGGGCGCGCATGAGCTCGTGGTACTTGTCGACCACCCGCCGAGCCATGTAGTTGCCGTCGTGACAGCTGGCGATGAGCAGCTGCCCTTCGTTCGACTCCATCCGCCGGGCCTGCTCTTCGATGAACTGCTCCGGCAGAACGAACGAATTGTACAGCTCGCTGCCGTCCGAGGCGGCTGTATCCTGTCTGTCCATTGTGCGACCTCTGAGTGTGGAATATGTAGTAATTCTGACCTTGCCCAATTGTAATCGTTCGGGCAGGGTATAGTCTACGGGCCGACGACCTACGCGGTTCCCGGTCGGTGGACGAGAGGCATGTTTCTTTGCCATTTTGTAGGGTATAGGAGGTACGAACGTGGGAGACGAACCAAACGCGGACATTAGGCGCGTAGAGAACGAGGAATGGGTACAGTCCCTCGACTACGTGATTGAAAACGCGGATCCGGACCGCGTGAAAGAGCTCTTGCAGCTCCTTCAAATCCGGGCGCAGGAGGCGGGAATCACCTTTACCTGCCCCGGAACGACACCGTACATCAATACCATTCCGGCGGACCAGGAAACGCCCTATCCCGGCAGCCGCGAGATCGAGCGCCGGATCAAGAGCATCATCCGGTGGAATGCCATGGCTATGGTCGTGCGAGCCAACCGCGGCTCGAGCGGAATCGGCGGCCATATCTCGACATTCGCATCGGCTGCAACGCTCTACGAGGTCGGATTCAATCACTTCTTCAAGGGCGACAATGCCGAGGGTGGAGCCGACATCGTCTATTTTCAGGGGCACGCTTCGCCCGGGATGTATGCGCGCTCCTTCGTCGAGGGGCGCCTGAGCCAGCGGGATATCGAGAACTTCCGCCAGGAGCTCAGACCGAGCGGTGGCATCCCATCATATCCGCATCCGCGCTCAATGCCGGAATACTGGCAGTTCCCCACGGTCTCGATGGGCATCGCGCCGTTGACCTCCATATATCAGGCACGATTCAACCGCTATCTCGAAGACCGCGGATTCAAAGACACCTCGAAGCAGCACGTCTGGGCCTTCCTCGGCGACGGTGAGTTCGACGAGCCGGAAACCATGGGCGCCATCACCCTTGCCGCGCGCGAAGGGCTCGACAATCTCATCTTCGTCGTCAACTGCAACCTCCAACGACTCGACGGTCCGGTGCGCGGAAACGGCAAGATCATCCAGGAGCTCGAGACCGCCTTCCGCGGCGCGGGATGGAACGTCATCAAGGTGATCTGGGGAGGTGACTGGGATCCTCTTCTGGCGAAAGACACCGACGGCGAGCTGGTACAGCGCATGAACGAGGTCGTCGACGGCCAGTATCAGAAGTACACGGTCGCCGGAGGCGATTACATCCGAAAGGACTTCTTCGGCGCAAACGAGAAGCTTAGAAAGCTCGTGGAGCACTATTCCGACGAGCAGCTGGAGAAGATGCGCCGCGGCGGCCATGACCCGGTGAAGGTCTACAACGCCTATCTGCAGGCGGTCAACAATACCGGCACACCGACGGTCATTCTCGCACAGACCGTCAAAGGATATGGTCTCGGCGAGGCCGGCGAGGGGCGAAACGTTACCCATCAACAGAAGAAGCTCAACCAGGAGGAGCTGCGCACCTTCCGAAGCCGCTTCGACATTCCTCTCTCCGACGACGACCTCCCCGCAGCACCCTTCTACCGGCCGCCGGAGGATTCCGAGGAGATGCAGTACCTGCAGAAGCAGCGCGAGAAGCTCGGCGGCTACCTCCCGAAACGCTCGGCGAACGCCGAGGCGCTTTCGATGCCCGAGGAGAAGATCTTCAGCGAGTTCTACCAGGGCGCGGGCGATCGGGAGGTGGCCACGACCATGGTCATCGTGCAGATCCTCTCCAAGCTGCTGAAGGACGAAAACGTCGGGAAGAACGTTGTTCCGATCGTACCCGACGAGTCGCGCACCTTCGGCATGGAAGCCCTCTTCCGCCAGGTGGGCATCTACTCCCACGTGGGCCAGCTCTACGAGCCGGTGGACCGCGAGAGCCTCATGTACTACAAGGAGGCCACCGACGGCCAGATGCTCGAGGAAGGCATCACCGAGGCGGGCTCGATGAGCTCCTTCATCGCCGCCGGCACCGCGCATGCCACCCACGGCATCAACATGATCCCCTTCTTCATCTACTACTCCATGTTCGGCTTCCAGCGGGTCGGGGACTTCATCTGGGCCGCCGGCGACATCCGCGCCCGTGGCTTCATGGTCGGCGCCACATCCGGCCGCACGACGCTTCCGGGTGAGGGGCTGCAGCACCAGGACGGCAACAGCCACGTGCTCGCCCTGACGGTACCGACCGTAAAGGCCTATGACCCGACATTTGCCTACGAAGTAGCGGTCATCATGAAAGAGGGAATCCGCCGCATGTTCGTGGAGCAGGAAGACCTCATCTTCTACATCACGGTGATGAACGCCACCTACCAGATGCCTCCCATGCCCGAGGGCGTGGAGGACGGTATCCTCAAGGGTATGTACCGCTACATCAAGTCCGACAAAAAGGACACCGCCGACGTGCACCTGCTCGGAAGCGGCGCCATCCTCACGCAGTCGGTGAAGGCGCGGCGCATCCTCGAGAAGGAGTTCGACCTGGCCGTCGACGTGTGGAGCGTTCCGAGCTGGAAGGAGCTCTACGTGGACGGTACGCAGACCGACCGCGAGAACCTGCTCAACCCCGCCGGCAAGCAGAAGAAATCCTACATCGAGGAGTGCTTCGACGGGGTGACCGCACCGGTGGTCGCGGCAAGCGATTACCTGAAGACGCTGCCGCTTCAGATCAGCAAGTGGTTTCCGAGCCGCTTCACCGCCCTCGGCACCGACGGCTACGGCAGAAGCGATAACCGTGGGGCGCTGCGGGACTACTTCGAGGTGGACACCCGCCACATCGCCTATGCGGCACTCGGCTCGCTGTACAAAGAGAAGAAAATCGACAAGAAGACGCTCTCCAAGGGCGCCGAGCGGCTCAACATCGACCCCGAGAAGATCAACCCGATCGATCTCTAGGCGAGAGAGCGCAGAGGAAAGGAAACGGTCATGGTAAAGGAAATACAACTTCCGGAAATCTCGGAAACCGTGGAATCGGGGAGCGTCATGAGCCTTCTCGTCTCCGTGGGAGACGTCATCAAAGAGGGCGATTCACTGCTCGAGATCGAAACCGACAAGGCCGCCGTCGAGGTCCCCTCCCCGGCCGGCGGAAAGATCACCGAGATTATGATCTCGGAGGGCGAGGACGTCGCCATCGGTCAGACCATCATGAAGGTGGAGACCGAAGCCGGCGCGGAAGGCGGAGGCGAAAAAGCCGGCGGGGGCGAAGAAGCCGCGCCCGAGGCTCCCGCGGAGGAAGAGGCGGCAGAGGAGGAGCCGCCGGGCGCCCCAGCGGCCGACAAGCAGGCCGAGAAACAGGCCGAAGAGCCGAAAGCCACTCCCGCCGCCGAGAAGCCGGCTCCGAAGGCACCCGAGCGCCCCGAAGGCGTTCCCGTCCCCGCAGCTCCGTCGACCCGTCGGCTCGCCCGGGAGATCGGCGTGGACATTCAGCAGGTCGCGGGTTCCGGCCCCGGTGGCCGCATCACCGTAGAGGACGTAAAGGCCCACGCCAAGCAGCGCCTGCAGGGCGGCGGTGGCGCGGCGGCACCGGCCGCCGCCGGCGGGATGCCCCAGCCGGCACCGCTCCCCGACTTCTCGCGCTTCGGCGAGACTACGCGCGAGCCCATGAGCCAGGTCCGAAAGATCACGGCCGATAACACTACCCGGTCGTGGCAAACCATTCCCCACGTGACACAATTCGACAATGCGGATGTGACCGCACTCGAGGAATTCCGTCAGAAATTCGGAAAGCGCGTGGAAAAGGCCGGCGGGAAGCTCACCGTGACGGCAATGCTCCTCAAAATCGTGGCCCGCGCTCTCGAGACCTTCCCGCGCTTCAATGCGAGTCTCGACTCGCAGACGAAGGAAATCGTCTACAAGCACTACGTGAACGTCGGCGTCGCGGTGGACACCGATCGGGGCCTTCTCGTGCCGGTCTTCAAGGATGTCGACAAAAAATCCATCACCGATCTCGCGCTCGAGCTCGCCGATGTGGCGGGCCGTGCACGCAGCAAGAAGATCAAACCCGACGAAATGGAGGGCGGCAACTTCACCATCTCGAACCTCGGCGGGGTCGGCGGAACCGCGTTCACACCGGTTGTGCTTCCGCCGCAGGTCGCCATCCTCGGCGTCGCACGCTCCTCCTGGCAGCCGGTCTACACCGACGGCGATTTCGAACCGCGGCTCATCCTGCCACTCTCGCTCTCCTACGATCACCGCATCATAGACGGTGCCGACGGCGCGCGCTTTCTGCGATGGATCTGTGATGTGATCGAGAATCCGCTCTACGCCGATCTCGAAGGGGGTGCGAAATGAGTAAGCAGACGCAGACCCTCGTCATCGGTGCCGGCCCGGGCGGCTACACCGCCGCATTTCTCGCGGCGGACCTCGGACAGAAGGTGATCATGGTGGACCCGCTGGATAACCCCGGCGGCGTCTGTCTGCACTGGGGATGCATTCCCACCAAGGCGCTGCTCCACGTCACCAAGGTCATGAGCGAGGCGGAGGAGGCGAAGAACTGGGGCGTGACCTTCTCCAAGCCGAAGGTGGACGTGGACGGCGTGCGCGCCTTCAAGGACAAGGTGGTCAAGCAGCTTGTCGGCGGCACGAGTCAGCTCGCCAAGCAGCGCAAGGTGGAGCACATCAAGGGGAAAGCCCGCTTCACCGACGCCAATACGGTCGAGGTGGCGCTGAATGACGGTGGAACGGAGACCGTTTCCTTCGAGAACGCCATCGTCGCAACCGGCGCCACCTCGGCGAAGCTGCCGACAGTCGACATCGAATCAAACCGCGTGCTCTACGCGAAAAGCGCTCTCGAGCTCGAAAACATCCCGAAGAGCCTCCTCGTCATCGGAGGCGGCTACATCGGAGTAGAGCTCGGCACCGTGTTCTCCAAGCTCGGCTCGGAGGTCTCGGTGGTGGAAATGCTACCGAACATCATGGCCACGTCCGACCCCGACCTCCGGAAGGTCTGGGAGAAAGGCAACAAGAAGACCTTCAAGGAAGTGCTGACGAACACAAAGGTTTCGAGCGCGAAAGAAACCAGGGACGGCATCGAGGTCACCTTCGAAGGCGCGAACGACAAGGGAACGAGCAAGACCGAGACCTACGAGAAGGTACTCGTGAGTGTCGGCAACACCCCGAACAGCAAGAACGTAGGCCTCGATGCGGCGGGCGTGAAAACCGACGAGCGCGGCTACATCCCCGTCGACGAGCAGCGCCGGACCAACGTGGAAAACATCTACGCTATCGGCGATATTACCGGACAACCTCTTCTCGCGCACAAGGCGAGCCACGAGGGTCGCGTTGCCGCGGAAGCGATAGCGGGCGAGAAGACCGCCTATGAGCCGGCGACCATCCCGGCGGTTGTCTACACCGATCCGGAGATCGCCTGGTGCGGGCTTACCGAGCGGGAGGCCTCCGAGCAGGGCGTGGAGTACGAGCTTGCAAGCTTCCCCTGGGCCGCCTCCGGCCGCGCGATCGCGATGGGGACCTCCAACGGCCTCACCAAGCTCCTCGTCGACCCGAAGACCGAGCGCATCCTCGGGGTCGGCATCGCAGGCAAGGAGGCCGGCGAGCTCATCTCCGAGGGTGTGCTCGCGGTGGAGATGGCCGCACAGGCAAAGGACCTGTCGCTGTCGGTGCATCCGCATCCGACGCTGTCGGAGACCGTCATGGAGGCCGCCGAGGCGTTTTACGGGCTCAGCACGCACGTATATCGGCCAAAAAAGAAAGGTTGATTGCACTCGGGCCCTCGGCCCGATAATATGGAAGAAGCACCACAAGAGCAGGCCGGTGATGCGCGACACGAGCAGTGACGTCCGCCGGTAGGGAGGACTATACTATGCTCCGAAACATTAACCATCTCAAGGAATTTGCGATTCAGGCCACCGACGGCGAAATCGGCAAGGCTAAGTATGCCCTGTTCGACGACGAAGACTGGACGGTTCGATACCTGGTCGTACAGACCGGCTCCTGGATAAATCGAAAGACGGTACTCATCTCGCCAATTTTCATCACCGGCGTCCGCTGGCCGGAGCATCAGGTAACGGTCAACCTCACCAGAGAGCAGGTCCGCCACAGTCCCGACCTGAGCACAAAGGAACCCATTTCGCGGCGACAGGAGCGCGAATACTACCAGTACTTCAGGACACCCGCCTACTGGACCGGCTACGGCCTGTGGGGCACCGGCATGCACCCCGAAGACGTTATGCCCATCGCCAACAAGGAAGAGCAGAGCAGGATACCCCAACCGACGGGCTCCACCGAGATAGAGGACAGCCAGACCCATCTGCGGAGCACTGCTGAGGTCGAGGGATACACCCTCTTCGCGCACAGGGCGGAGTTCGGGAAGGTTGCCGACTTCATCTTCGACGAGAAGACCTGGGCGATCCGCTATCTCGTGATCACCACCGGACGCATCCTCTCGCAGGGACGGCGCGTGCTCATCTCCCCGCGGTGGACAAAGGAGATCAGCTGGAAGCGTCGGCAGGTCTTTGTCGATATGGAGAACGCGAAGATCGAGGAAGCACCGGAGTACAATCCGGATGAGCCGGTAACACCGCAGTACGAGGAACGGCTGTTCAAGTTCTATGGGCGCGTCGCGCCGTGGAAGAAACAATGAGACGCCGGTAAGACGGGCCACCGGACGAGGCGCGGCTGTACACCGTAACAGACCTTTTTCAGGATATTTCCCAGGCCTACCATAACAGCGCGCTTGAGGTGGGAGCGCTCCTGCTGCTGTTTGCGCTGTGGATCGGATTGCTCGTGCACTATCACACCCGCGAGCGGCGACAGCAGCGCGCGGAGCGCATGGCGGCGATACGGGAGGCCTGGGACGAGCATATCCGCCGCCTCGAGCTCCCGCCCTCCTGGGTGGAAGTCGCCGAGACACTGTCCCGCTATCTTCGTGACCCCGACGAGAAGTACCTGCTGTTCGAGAATCAACAGAGCTTCAATCTTGCTGCGGAGGCGGCGCTCAGCGACGGTGCGGTACGCGAGGATACCATTAGTGCCCTGCGGGTGCACCTCGGGTTCTCCGTTCCCAGGCAGGGATCGCCCATTTCAACGGCCAGCCTGAGCCCGGGCGCCACCGTGTTCGTGCGTGCATCCCGCGACAGGAAGACCGTCCGCGCCCGTGTCCTTGCCCCGGATGCCCATCACCTCAAGCTGCAACTGCCACCGGAAACCCCTCGCATCGCCGCCGGCAGCTCGGTGCAGGTGTACTATCGAAACGACCGCGGCATATTCCGGATGGTGACCAACGTCCTCGGTCAGGAGGACGAGGTACTGTCGCTTCGGCACAGCGAGCGCGTCTCACGCGAGCAGAAGCGAAAGTTCTTCCGCAAACGGGTTTCCGAACCGGCCCGCGTCTCCCATGACAGCGATGAGAGCGAGCAGCATCCCTCCCGCATCCGCGATCTCGGGGGTGGCGGCGCGAGCTTCACGAATCCCGACGGTCTGTTCTCGGTCGACGAGCTCGTGCGGGTCCACCTCAGCGCACGCGACGGCTCCCACCTCACCCTTCACGCAAAGGTCCTGAGACTTTCCGACGAGGGCAATGTCTGCCACGTGGAGTTCTTCTCCATTCGAGAGTCGGTGCGGGACAAGATCTACAACATGATCTTCGCGCCGCCACCGAAGGCGAAGGCAACCGGCAACGGTTAGCGGGCGCGCTGGAGTTGCGGCGGCGCTGGAGTTGCGGTCGCGCCCGCGCAGCCGACCGACATCGAGTTGCCGCCGGGGCCAGGCGGGAAGTATCCTTCTGAGCAGCCATGAATGAACCGCACGTATACGTCATAGGCGGCGGCTTTGCGGGAGTACAGGCCGCGAGAGCCGTTGCCCGCCGCAGTCCCCGGGCCCGCGTCCATCTCATTGACCGAAACCCCTACGCCACCATGGTGCCCGCCCTTCCCGACGTCGTGTCGGGGAAGGTCCGTGTCGATGCCATCGCCCACCCACTCGAGGACGCAGTCGGTGGGAGCCAGGGTACGGGGGCGGGTTCGGACGCGGGTGCCGGCGCGAACCGTGATGCGAATCCCGGCGCGGGCGCCGAGGCGAACCGCGGCGTGGAGGTCATCATCGACGAGGTGGAACGCCTCGATCTCGTCTCGCGGCGTATCCACACCCGGGAAGCCACCCACGACTACGACTACCTCGTCATCGCAAGCGGGTCGGTGCCGGCATACTTCGGGTTCGAGGCCACCGACGGAACCCTGCACACCGTGCACAGCCTCGAGACGGCGCGAAGTTTCCGCCGGGCGGTGGAATCCCATCTCCGCGCGAATCCCTCGGGCCCCATCGTGATCGTGGGCGCGGGCTACACCGGACTCGAGGTGGCGGCGTGTCTCAGAGCCGGTTCGGCGGGCGCCGATGCACGCCCGGAGATCACGATCGTTGACGTTGCCGATAGCATACTCGGCTTCCTCACCGACGGTGAGCGCCGGCGAATACGCTCCTACTTCGACACGCTCGGCGTGGAGATTCGTACCTCGACTGCGCTCGAGAGCTACTACGGGGGCACCGCGGTGCTCTCCGACGGGACGCGCATCGACGACAGCCTGGTGTGCTGGGCCGCCGGGATGCGCGGCCAGCCCCTTCCGATCGACGGTGAGGTGGAGCGCACGCGGGACGGCCGCCTTCACACGACGGCGGCGCTTCAGCTGCCGCAGCACCCCGAGGTGTTCGCGGCCGGCGATGCGGCGGCGCTGTGGAAGGGAGAGACGACGGCGCGGCGGGCGGTGAACTTCTCCTACTACTCGGGGCGGCGCGCCGGGGCCAACGTCGCCGCCGCGCTCGCCGGGCGGCCGCTTCGGGACTTTCGGCCGGTCGACCTCGGGTGGATCATTCCGCTCGGGGAGGAGAGTGTCGGCCGCATATTCGGCAGGATCCGGGCGGGGGGCTCCCTGGGCCTTCGTATGCACTACCTCATGTGCGGCTTCCGCCACTTCGCCGGGGCAAACGCGGGCGAGTTCTACCGGACCGCGGCGAGGCTTTCGCGCAGGCCCGATCCCCTCGAGCTGTCTCGTGAGCCGAAGAGTGCGGATGGCTGAGGCGGCGAACACTCCACCGCTGCGACGATGGTTCGTCTCGCTTCGCCCCTACTCCTTCACCGCCTCCCTCGTGCCCGTCGCCCTGGCGATCGCCCTGGCCGTAGCCCGTTCGGCCGGTGGGGCCATCACCTGGTGGACACTACCGCTCTTCACCCTCTCCGCGCTGCTTTTCCACGCCGGAACCAATGTGCTCAACGACTACTACGACTTCGTGCACGGCGTGGACGCGGAGGGTGATGACGACCCGACACACGCCATAACGCAGGGAGTTGTCTCCCCCCGGTTCATGCGGATCTCCGGGCATCTGTACTTTCTCCTCGGCATCGCGGTGGGCCTGCCCATCGGGCTCCTGAGGGGATGGCTCTTCGTGCTCGCGGGGCTTCTCGGCGCTGCCGGCGCCTTTTTCTACACGAGCGCACGCTTCAGCTTCAAGTACGTGGCCCTCGGTGACATCGTGGTGTTTCTGCTCATGGGTCCCACACTGGTGGTGATGGGCCTGTGGGCGCTTACCGGAGCGGTGAGCGTGATAAGCGCCGTACTGACCCTCCCGGTCGCCCTGCTCGTTACGGCAATTCTCCACGGGAACAACCTGCGTAACATCCACAGTGATCGGAACGCGGGGATCTCTACGCTCGCAGGGCTCCTGGGCGTTCGCGGGGCGAAAGCGCTCTTTGCCGCCCTCGTCCTTCTGCCCCACGCCACCGTCGCCGCATTCGCGGCCACCGGCGCCGCGCCGATCCACACCCTGCTCCCGGTCTTCACGCTGCCGACCGCCGGTGTGCTTGCATACCGGGTGGCGCGCACGGCGGACCTCGCACGCCTGGTCACGCTCCCGCTTGCCTGCGCTCGCCTCCACATGCTCTTCGGCCTGCTCTACGTGGCCGGTCTCGCCGCGGCCGGACTCCTGCCGCTTTGAGCAAGCCGCCTCGGGGGCCGCGGTCCGCCGCCGGGCCGTCACTCGCCGCCGGACCGCCGGTGTTAGTATCTTACGCTCATGAAAGGGATTGTGAAAGCAGGAATAGTGATCGTAGCGGTGCTCGTAATCGCAGGGGGCGGCTTCTTCGCCTACATCTGGTTCAGCGGAGGGTCGGGCGAGCCGAGCGCGGCGGCCCAGGCTGAACGGATCGAGCCCGAGGAGCCCGAGCAGGTAGTCTACGAGGTCGTGGACGCACGCTCGGAGGCACGTTTCATCATCGAAGAGGTCCTCCGCGGGGAGCCGAATACGGTGGTCGGGCGCACCGATCAGATCGACGGGTCGATTGCCGTGCAGTTCGATCCGGCGATGGTGGAAATCGGGCAGTTTGTCATCAACGTCCGGACCGTTCGCACCGACGACGAGGTCCGCGACCGCACCATCCGCACCCTCATTCTCGAATCGAACAAGGACGAGTTCGAGTTCTCCACCTTTAATCCCACTTCCGTCACCGGCGTGCCGGAGGTCATCGAGGTCGGTGAACGCCTCGATCTCGATGTGACGGGCGACCTCACCGTGCGCGACGTCACGAGCGAGGTGACCTTCGAGATGACCCTCAATGTGCAATCCGAAGAAGAAATAGCGGGTACCGCATCGACTCGCATTCTGTGGGAGGACTTCGACATTAGCATTCCCTACGTCGGGGGTAACTCGATCGTGGCAAGCGTCTCCGACGAGGTCGGACTCGAACTCGAGTTCGCCGCCAGGGCCCGCGAGGAATAGGGCTCAGAAGGACAGGGTCACCGACTCCGCCGGCTCGAGCGAGCCACCTTCCTCGGCGGGCGTCCGGCCGACCACCACGCCGACTCCGGACCGGCTCGTCGCCCTCGACCTCACGGTGACCGTGGAGGGCGTAACCTCCACGTCGAGCAGCGCTCCGCGGATCTCCAGGAAGAAGGAGACCGAGGCCCATGATTCGGGCAGGCTCGGCCGAAACCGCAGCGTCTCTCCTTCGAGCTCGAGACCGCAGAACCCGAACACGACCATCTGCCATGCGGCCCCGCAGGCCGCCGTGTGAATGCCGCCTATGAAGGTCCCGCCACTCACCGATATGTTGGTGTTGAACAGATCCACCGACGACGATTTCACCAGATACTCCCGCGCCGTGTCGGTGTAGCCGATCCAGCTCGCCACCGTGCCGTAGACCGAGGGGCTCAAGGAGGATCCATGCTGCGTGCGCGGCTCGTAGTAGTCGTAGTTGGCCTTCATCACCTCCGTGCCGTACTGACTGCGATGCAGGGTGAAGATCTGGCACACATCCGCCTGCTTCGATACCTGCGTCGACACGGCGATGCCGTTCGGCCAGCCCCAGTACTCACCCGGATCGATGAGCCGCTCGGCGAGCACTTCCGGGGTGATGTCTTCGTGATCGAAGAATCCGTCGAACTGCTCGATCACTCCCGTGGCGAGGTCCGGCTCCTTCACGTAGATGAGCTCGACCATCCTCCGCCACTCGTCGACATGTGATTGCTCGATGCCGAGGCGCGCCGTCATCGCTTCTCTGAGCTCCGGCTGCCGGTCCCCGAGGGCAACGTAGGCATTTACCGCGGCGCGCAGCGCGTAGCGGGCCTGCACGGCCGTGAAGGTGTTGTTGTCCACGTTCTCATGGTACTCATCGGGGCCGAGCAGGCGGATGAACTCGTAGCGGTGTTTGTCACGTTTGAAGTGCACCCGCGAGACCAGAAACTGCGCGATCTCGAAGAGCATCTCCGCGCCGTAGTCCCGCATGAACGCCCAGTCGTCGGTGACGAGGTAGTAGTTCCACACCGCATAGGCAATATCGGGTGATATGTGAATCTGCCAGTCGTTGAAGTGGTTTCGTATATCCCGCCCGGTGAGCACATCCTTGAAAAAATACGAGGGGCAGATCTCGTTTCCGGTATCGCCGCTGACCCAGGCGTAGAAGGCGCCGTAGTAGCCGAGGCGCCGGGCCTTGCGGCGGGCACCGTCGAGGGTCTTGTAGCGGTAGACCAGGATCCGCCGCGCGACATCCGGGCGCGTGTACACGAACATCGGCAGGTTGAAGATCTCCTGGTCCCAGAACGCGGCGCCCTGGTAGGCCTGGCAGGAAAGCCCGCGCGCGCCGATCGGCAGATGGTCGGTGTGCGCCGGCGTTGCGATGACGTTATGGTATATGTTGTACCGAACCAGAACCTGCGCGAGCTCATCGCCCTCGATCTCCACGCGGGACCGATCCCAGATGCCGTCCCACACGCGGGTGTGCTCGGTCCACAGCCGCGGATAGCGCTTCTCGCTGCACTGTTCGAGGTCACGCGCACACGCACCGGCGGGGTCCGGCAGATCGTTCGAAGTGTAGATGACGCAGTAGAGCTCGAAGGCGATATCGGTGCCGGGCTCTACATCAAAGTCGAGCCGGCGGAAGATGCCCCGGTCTTCGGTCACGACCTCTCGTGCGGCCGGCTCGGGCCCCTCGGTGAACACGACGCGGTTCGAGACCACCATCTCGGTTTGCCGCTCGCCGGTAATCGTCTTCATGTAGAGGTCGTCGGCGTCGGCGGAGGGCTCGTAGGAGCCGAAATGCTCGCCGTGGAGGCTCCATATCTCTCCGTCGATACCGACGTGGAGGGTGACTCGACCTGCGGCGTGAGCGCGCAGACGATGACGGGCGGCAATGAGGTGGATGTTGCCATAGCTCGCAAAGCGCTCGTCTTCGAGGGTGAGGTCGGCGGTGGCGGCCGCCGCGTTGCCGGCACGCCCGTCGGCGGCGGCACTGCCACCCGCGCCACGCGTCGGGGACGACCACGACATGCGCCGTGCGTGCCGCCCGTAGCGAAAGCTGAGCTCACGGGAGTAATCGGTAGCCTCCCCGCCGAGAGCCGATACCTCACGGCCGTCAAAGGCCACGGAAACGTAGAGCCCGTTCGGGGCGCTGGCAAGCTCCTCCCACTTCCCGTCGGCGTTGTCGTAGGTATCGGTGACAAAGCAGCCCACGTACTGGTCGGCGCGCCACTCCGGGAGGGTGCCACGGTAGCCGAGGTAGCCGTTGCCGGTCATGAAGTTGCTGCCGTTGTTGATGAGGAGCTCTTCGTTGAAGCTCTCCTCTCTGATTTCCCAGCCCGTATCCGTTACCAGATTATCGCGAAGCTGCATGTGGCCCTCTCCCGCGTGTCTCGACGTGCCCCCTATTCTATCAGCGATACGGGAGACGTCAACGCGTTACTAAAGGGACATCCGTCAGCCGGACTTATGCCCCGTGCCGGCGATCATGATGCCGTTGGCGAAGCGCTCGAGGGAATCGATTTCGAATCCTGCGCCGCGGATGGATGAGAGGGTGTCACGGTCGAGGTGGCAGTTTCCGGAGAAATGCTTCCACATGGGCGTTATCGCCCGGAGAGAGCTTTGAAGGACCGGCTTGCCCTCCGGCAGAACGTGCTCGATGAAAATGATCCGCCCGTCGGGCTTGAGCACGCGGTTCACCTCGGCGAGCCCCCGCTCGGGATCTTCGACCGAGCAAAAGACGAGGGTGAACACCACCATATCGAAAAACCCGTCCTCGAAGGGGAGGTGCTGCACATTGCCTTCGAGGATGGTCGGGTTGAGGCAGCCGTCGTCGCTTCGGCGATATACCCGCCGGCTTACCGAGAGATCCATCACGTAGAGATCCTCGAGGCCCTCACAGGGATAGTAGGCGAGGTTCACGCCCGTGCCGGCACCCACCTCGAGGACCACGCCTGAAACACCGGGAAGCAGGCGCGCCCGTCTCGTGCCGAGGCTCCCTGTCTCGAGCGGATACATGAACGCGTCGAAGAACGCCGCGGGCACATCCATCAGTGCACCGCCGCCACGATCTTCCCGATCTGCTCCCGCGCCGCCGCATCACCGAGGTCGATGAGCGCCTCTGCATTCTTGAGGTTGTAGTAGCTGTATCCTTCGAGATCCGGCCGAATGAGAAAATCGGCATTCTCCTCGATGCGCTCTTCGTCGTCGAGCATGATGCGCATCGAGTACATCATCACGTCGAAGACGTTCTCGGGGCCTTCGGGCTTTATCGCATTCGCATTCACATCGACCGCGATCACAAGGTCGGCACCCATCTCCTTGACGATGTCCGCCGGCACGTTGTTTTTGACTCCGCCATCTACCAGGACCTTGCCGTCCCACTCGAGGGGTGAGAACATCCCCGGAATGCTCGAGCTCGCCCGGACCGCCCGCGCCACCGAACCCTCGTGGAACAGGTAGAGCTCTCCGGTGAGCAGGTCCACCGATACGACGTTAAGCGGAATCGTGAGCTCGTCGAAGGTCTTGTTGGAAATGAGCTTGTCGAGCAGCTTCTCCAGCTTCGAGGGGTTCACCAGCCCCTTCGATGAAAAGAGCGCCGGCTGCACGAGGTCACCCCAGTTCACATCGGCGACGATGTCGCGGACCTCCTGCCACGTGTACCCCGAACAGTAGAGCGCCCCGATGAGGCTTCCCGCGCTCGTC